>JANYAB010000143.1 GCA_025355225.1 Bacteroidota bacterium | reverse complement strand
AAATTCGGCCACTCCAGAAGAGTTGAAAAAGGCTGATGTCACTTCTGATCCTCAAAACCCTCCCTATATTTTTTTATGGCCCGAATGATAGACTGCACAATTTCCGCCTTTCCTTCGGCGGAATTTAAATAATCCTCGTCCTTCGTGTTGTTGATAAATCCTGTCTCCACCAATACCGCGGGCATGGCACTTTGCTGTAATACCAGCACACCTTGTTCCTTTACGCCCAGGCTGTGCCGGCCGTCTACCTTTTTAAATTCATGGTTCAGCAGGTCGGCAAACTGGATACACTGTTTGCGGAACTTTTGCTGAAACGCGCTCAGTACGATAGTATTAATGGCGCTGTTTTCGCCGTAGCCGCTGTATTTCTTTTTGTAATCTTTTTCGATAAATATGGAAGAGTTTTCCCTTAAGGCTTCCAATTGTTCGCCGGCACGATGGTAACCGTAAACCAGTAAAAGTACCCCCCGCTCGTCACCTACCCGTGTATCGGTAGCATTGCAGTGGATGGAGATAAACAGGTTGCCTTTGTTCTCGCTTGCAATATCATCCCTGCGATGCAGTTCTATAAAACTATCCGTAGTACGAGTCATCACTGTGTGCACCGATGGCATTTGTTCTGCTAAAGCATTACGCAATTTTTTGGCAATGGCTAAAGTCACATTTTTTTCTTTGGAGTAAACGCCATGGGCCCCGGGATCTTTACCGCCATGCCCCGCATCAATAATTATTGTCCTGAATTTAAATGAGGGAACAGTATCGCTATTGGTAATAGCGTTAACTTTTTTATGGTGCCTTTTTTTAACCTGGCCAAAAGTATTTTTATGAGAAGCAAATACTAAAAAAAGAACAAGAACAACAAGTATTTGGAAGGATGAGCGGTATTTATAAACCATATAAAGGTTAGTATAATTTTAAGCAATTTTAAATAATACTTGCTGCATCCGTATAATGTTTTGATGAAAAAAAATAAATCGGTAAATATCTGCTGAAGAAGCTATTTACAAGTAAATTATATTACTAACTAAATTATTTAATAATGGGGCAAGCTATTTTTGTGAGTAGGCGTAATAGATGTAAATTATTTGTTACAAAACTAAAACCCCTAAGAAATGAGATTAATCAAAACAGGCATTTGTGCCGCAATTCTATTAGCTGTTATAACAATAGCAGCATGCAAAAAAAGCGGTGTATCCCCGTCAACCTCTTCACAGGTATCATTCCAGATGCTGGTTGATAATTCTGCCACTACTCTGGCTGCAACGCCTGGTGCTGGTAATGGTTTGGTAACCAATTCTATCGTAGCTTCCATATCTGGATTAACATGGACCAGCGGAATTGCGAACATCAGTAAATTTAAGCTGGAAGCTAAAAAGAAGGGTACGGAAATAGAAATCGTATCAAAAAACTTAACCAATGTCGACCTTTTTGCCTTAAGTCCATTGGCAGCCAATGTTACCGTTGATACCGGGACCTATAAAGAAATTGAGGTTAGGGTAGAACTGCAGCAAACAACTACCGGCCCTATACCTTTAACATTAAAAGGAACTTTTACCAATGGCGGCGGCACTGTAACTCCCATTGAATTTGACCTTAATGATGATGTAACCATAAAAGCAGAAGCACAAGATGTGGTAATTAGTGGCACGACAGATTTTGCAGCGCTTGTACACATGCATTTAAATAAACTGGTTGCCGGGCTTACGGCCGCTGATCTTGATGGCGCGGTGTTAACCAGTAACACCATTGTTATTAGTAAGACATCAAACACAGCTATCTACAACAAGATACTGGCTAATCTTACAACATGCGGAGACTCCGAATTCAAAGACGAGCACCACAAAGGATGAAATGATTAACTGATCGTTTATAAAGAACGGCAGTGGTGATTTAATTTATATTGCCCCTGCTTATTTTTTTTATGCCCGATATTATTTTATACTGATTAGCGCCTGTCCATTTGGCTCTTCCAGCCATCCAAAAGCGATTATATTCTTTTCAGGAATTTCATTTTCCCGCAGCAAGGCTTCAAATTCATTTTCGTGACCATGCTGTACTGCTACCAGTAGTCCGCCACTGGTTTGCGGGTCGGCCAGGATGTATTTTTGCCGGTCGGTTAGCTCACCGATCTTATGCCCGTAACTTGCCCAGTTGCGATTGGTGCCGCCGGGTACGCTGTTCTGTTCTAAATAATAATCAAGCACATCTATTTTGGGTACTTTATCAAATTCAATAACCGCCTGTAGTCCACTTCCATCACACATCTCGGATAAATGGCCCAGCAAACCGAAGCCTGTAACATCCGTCATGGCCTTTACATAAGGTAAAGTGCCTAACAGTTCGCCTATCTTGTTTAATTTAACCATACTTTCAAAAGCTATCGAAGCATGTCCTGGCTGAACTATGCCTTTCTTTTGTGCGGTAGTTAATATACCAACCCCTAAAGATTTTGTCAGGTACAATCGGCAACCGGCAGTAGCCGTTGAGTTTTGCTTAAGGTTTTTCAGATCAACCAGGCCGTTTACAGCCAGCCCGAACACCGGCTCGGGGCAGTCAATACTATGTCCGCCCGCCAGGCTTATCCCGGCTTCCGCACAGACTGCGCGTGAACCTTCCAATACC
>JANYAB010000138.1 GCA_025355225.1 Bacteroidota bacterium | reverse complement strand
TCCTTCATCACCAGCTTCACCAGTTTTAATGCCGTCATGTTTTCAATCGGGTCGCCTTCAACAGCTACCAAATCAGCGAGGTAGCCGGGTTTAATATTACCCAAGTCTGTTAACCCAAAAACCTGTGCATTTACCGACTTGGCCGACTTTAAAACATCCAAAGGCTTCATACCGTATTCGACCATTAGTATCATTTCGCGCGAGTTATCGCCGTGGGCGAAGACACCTACGTCGCCGCCCATGCAAATAGTTACGCCAGCTTTAAGGGCCTCCGTAAAAATATAATGTTTTTGTTTAACTGCGGCCAGTTCAGCGTCGATTCCTTTTCTCCAGCCGTGGTAGGACGAAATGGCTTCAGTTGCAGCGAGGGTAGGACATAACGCAATGCCTTTTTCTTTCATCAGTTTAAACAATACAGGGGTACCGCCGTCCCCATGCTCAATAGTGGTTACGCCTGCAGCAATCGCCCGGCTCATGCCTTCTTCAGTTCCGGAGTGTACTGCAACCGTTCTTCCGCTACTTTTAGCCACCTGTACGGCAGTTTTCAATTCGTCTTCGGTAAAAGTTGGGGCGGCAGCTTCGTCCAATCCCCAGCGATAGTCCACATAAATTTTCACCAAATCAGCGCCATGCCCAATTTGCGACCGTACCGCGTATGTTATACCTTCCACACCATCAGCTTCCTCGGCGCCTTTAATAAGGCTTGCTTCGGCAACTTCGCTTTTAGGTCCGTAGCTTCCCGTAGCTACAATTGCACGGGTAGCTACCAACATTCGCGGGCCCGGAATAATTCCCTTGTTGATAGCGGTTTTTAATCCCACATCATCATATCCCGCACCCTCTGTACCAAGGTCGCGCACGGTAGTAAAACCGGCCATCAGTGTTTCGCGGGCATGTTCTACCGCCCGCGCAGTACGTTCGGCCCGGCTTTCCGTTAGTAACTGGTCGTTCCATTTGGTTTCATTATAGGGGTGCAGGAATAAGTGCGAGTGCCCTTCTATTAATCCCGGCATCAGGGTTGTTCCTTTTAGTTCAATTATCTTAGCAGATAACGGCGGTTTAATAGAAGCAGGTTCCCCGGCTGCCTCAATGCGGTTCCCTTTTACCAAAACCCACCAGCCGTTGTGCATTTGCTGACCGTTGAATACCCGGTCGGGTTTTAGAAGAATATAGGTATCAGTGGTTTGCGCAAAGGACTGAACGCGGAACAAAACAAAAATAAGAAAGCAAAGTGCTAATAGTTTTTTCATGAAATTGTTTAAGGTTTACCAACGTAATGTTCGGTATAACCCCAATTATAAAAATAACAAAATAAATTCAGTGTCATCATCTCCATGAATAATAGGCCAGGCCGTTTAGGTAAAATAAACCATATTTATACTGGAATCCTATTAAAACATTACTTTTAAAAAAACTTTATAACCTGGAAACCACAGCCTCACCGTCCACCATAAGCAAAAGCCTTCAACGCCTCGATTGGATCAATAATTTGAGGGTGATTGCCTTGCTCGCAGTTATTGTGCTGCACACCGCTTCTCCTTTGTTAATGGATTATAAAAAAGCGTCTCCCGGCGATTGGCTGATAGCTGATTTTTACAATGCACTGGTGCGTTTTGCAGTACCGGTTTTTGTAATGATCACCGGCGCCCTGCTACTCCACCGCGAATATGAATTAACCGACTTCTTGAAAAAGCGTTTCACAAGAATATTGTGGCCGTTCCTGTTTTGGAGCCTGGTTTATATCGGATACTCCTGGTATAATGAAGAGATCACTTTTACCAATGATGTCTGGGCGAATATCCGCCTGATTTTGCACCAGCTCAAATATGGCGCTTTTTATCATTTATGGTATGTTTATATGCTCTTAGGGCTATATTTATTTATACCCATCATCAGCAAATTTGTTCGTAATGCCGCCGAAAAAGAGGTGATGTATTTTTTACTGGTTTGGTTTGTAGTGATGTTGTTCAGCCAGCCTTATTTGTCCCGGTTTCAGCCACAGATTGATGTGCGTTATTTTTCAGGCTACATCGGTTACCTGGTGCTTGGACATTACCTCGCCTATAGGGAACTGCCCCAAAAGAACCTTAAAACGGGATTAATAGTTTTTTTCTTTCTTTGCCTTGCCGGTATAACTGCCGGAACTTATCTCTTAACGGTCAAAACAAACAACTTGAGCACTATTATGTACGAGCCGCTCGGGCCATTTATCGTGCTGTTTTCGTCAGGGATATTTTTATTGGCCCGGGTTACCATTTTTAGGTTGCCGAAATCGTTGGTTAAAGTTCGCGACCTCCTGGGGGGCTTTAGTTTGGGCATTTACCTCTGTCATGCACTGTTCCTGACCCTGATGGATGATTGGGGAATCAGCTATAAACTTTGTAATCCAATTTTTAGCATTCCAATAACTGCTTTGACATGTTTCCTGTTATCTTTTTTGCTGATATTTGTTATTAACAAAATACCTTTTTTAGGTAAGTATATTTCGGGCTGACCTGCATTGGGGAATGATAATTTTCAGTTTGTTGAGGATTCTTTAAATGCGAAGAAAGGAAAGTTCTCTCCTTTGGAGAGGATTTAGGTGAGGCCTCAAAAATTTCGTATCTTGCGTACTTCATTTTTAACTATTGACATTCCAGGATTTTAATTTTAACGAACACCTAACCGAAGGTATCCTCAGTATGGGATACAATACGCCCACGCTTATCCAGGAGATGGCGATACCGGTTATATTAGAGGGCAAAGACCTCATTGCCTGTGCGCAAACCGGAACAGGTAAAACTGCCTCATATTTGCTGCCAGTGCTCGATCAGATTGCCAAAGCAGGAGCGGAGCATACCATCAGCACCCTCATATTGGCGCCCACACGCGAACTTGCGCAGCAGATTGACCAGCAGGTGGAAGGACTGGCCTATTTCACAGGCTTAAGTTCCATTGCCATTTTTGGCGGCGGCGATGGCATGGCTTACGAACAGCAGCGCCGCGGCATACAAAACAATGTAGATATATTGATAGCTACACCCGGGCGACTTATTACGCACCTATCTTCTGGTGTGCTGAAACTTAACCAGGTAAAATATCTTATCCTTGACGAAGCCGACCGTATGCTGGATATGGGTTTCCTGAGCGACATTATGCGCATCATCCGCGATATTCCTGCTCACCGTCAAACCATGTTGTTTTCGGCTACTATGCCGGGGCCGATCAGGAGCTTGGCGAAATCCATCATGCGCGATCCCGAGCAGATCAACCTGGCTACCTCGCAGCCTGCCGTGGGAATTAACCAGCAGATATACAAGGTGCATGAAACCCAGAAGGCGAAGCTGATAACCATGCTGCTTAAGAATACCGCTTATACCAGTACCATCATATTTGCCAATACCAAAGAAAAAGTAAAACTCTTATATAAGGAACTGAGGGCAGCGCATATCAAGGCAAGCGCATTTCATTCCGATTTTGAGCAAAGTGAGCGGGAAAAGATATTGCTTGATTTTAAGAACCGCCAATTACCTGTTATTGTGGGTACGGATGCACTTTCGCGCGGTATCGATGTGGAAGGTATCGACCTGGTGATCAACTACGACGTGCCATCGGACCCGGAAGATTACATTCACCGCATTGGCCGTACCGCCCGTGCCGAAACCACCGGCACTGCCATTACCCTGGTAAACGGACGCGACATTCGCAAGCTGAAAAATATTGAACAGTTGATAGGCAAAAATATTAGAGAGAACGCCCTGCCACCCGAATTGGGCGAAGCCCCGGTGACCGAGGAACGCAAACCTTTTGATAACAGGAATAGAAACAGAAATAGGAATAATTTCAAAAGAAAGCCGAAACAGGGGTAGCGCTATTTTTCATCCTTCTTCAAAAATTCATCAGTGAAATGTTGCCTGGATTTAGGAGCAGAAAATTTCTCAGCATTAAAAGTGCCCGAATTACCCTTTGGAATAGTCAGACTTTTCCAGCTACTGTCCGAAGCCATTTTGGCAATGTAAATAATTTGCCCTACATGGTATGGATAATGCGCCAACTGCCGATTGATCGCTTCCAGTACCGTGTGCCCCTGGTTCCGGATATAAACTATTTTTTGCAGGTCGTCCTCAGTTAACTGTTTCAGGGCATTAAGCAGGCATTGCCAACCCTCGTTCCAATTTGCCAGTAGTTCGTCTTTTGTTTGAATATTATTTTCAAATTCGGCATCCCTGTTTCGCCATTCTTTCTCACCATCTGTAGTCAGCAGATCCGTCCAGCGGGAAAGCATATTGCCGGAGAGGTGTTTTATAATGATAGCTATGCTGTTACTTTCATCATTATATTGCCAGAACAACTTTTCATCAGGCAATTGTTCCATTGCCTTTTCGCCTAACAATTTGTAATATTCAAATTGCCTGATAGCGCTTTCTAAATAATCCTTTTCCATTATTGATGACGCATCTAAATTTAATCCACAAATCCTTCAATCGTGTAAATCATGGTTCAGACAAAAATGCAAGACGCCTTGTGATTAGGCATCATGAACTTTTCATAAGTTCAAATTTCCTCCAAAAATAATATAATACGAACAAGTATGCGAGCATCACCAAAGGTATACTGAGCAGACCCGGGCCATCGCCCGTAAATGCATGAGACGCGAAGGCACCAATGAAAGTAAAGGCGAAGCCGGCATAAGCCCATTCTTTAATTGTTGTGAATTTTGTTTGTAGTATGGCAACTACACCCAGCAGTTTGAGTATGCTGAGAAAAGTCATTACATAAAGTGGGTATCCGAGGTGTTGCATCGAGTCAATGCCTGCCTGGGCTTTCATTAATCCCCCCGTCGCATCGCCAATATTTGACAATGCGAAGAGGATAGTTAATGCCCAGTAAACTATTTTAATCGTTTTGGGGTTCATGGTAAATGAGATTTATGCTGATCATTTTTTCAGGTTGGGATCATAATTTATCATCCAGCGAATGCCGAATTTATCGGTAAACATTCCAAAATAAGCGCCCCAAAATTCTTTTTTAAATGGAGCCTCTATATTTCCTCCTGCCGAAAGGCCATTGAAGAATTTGTGCGCTTCTTCTTCACTTTCCGGCGTTATTGACATGCTGAAATTGTTCCCTGGTTTCAATATTTGACCCATTGATTCAATCATATCGGTTGCCATAAGGATATTGCCATTCCCAACAGGTAAAGCCATATGCATGATTTTCTCTTGCACGTCTGCCGGCATTTTATCCCCGCCAGGGGAATCTTTAAAACGCACCAGGGCGCTGAATTCGGTACCAAACACCGATTTGTAAAAATTGAATGCTTCTTCGGTATTACCGCTAAAGTTTAAATAAGGATTTACTGTTGCCATTTTTTTAATGTTTTAATTGGTTGATAATATAAAGTTATTAAGTTTTGCCGGGTTTTATTTTTCAAGCATTTTTATGCTGGTTAATAATTAACTACCCGGTATTGGTCTTGCAATTCGACAGACTATTATAAAGATTGATGGTTCTCGTATTATTTCAATTTAAATGGTTGATGATGTTTTTTAATTGATGAGTATGCCTTTTAGTATGAACAATCGTAAACTCTATAAATTCAATACGTGTAAGCTCACCTAATACCGGCATCGCAAATGTGGTGCAGGTAACTGTGAGGTCTTTTGTTTCGGCAACCTCTTTTATCCCGTCGAAAGTTTCTTCGAGGGACTGGATAAGTAAATCCCTGTTCTTGAGATCGTTTGATGGCAAAACAAAATCTGGTGATTTCATTTTAATATCGAAGTTTAAAAATATATCGGCCAACTGCTTAACATGTTCTTCCGGGTCTCTTTCTGTTGGCTTTACCGCCGCGTTTAAAGCTTCTAAAACGCCTGAAGCTGATTTCAATATATGCTCGGCAACCTGGCCGCCTGTCCAACTTCCCTCAAAAGGTACTGTATTAATATTTTCATCGTTAAATGAATTAAGAGCTTGTAACAGGTCTTTTTTTGTTTGCATTATCCCGGCGGGAACATTATTTTTCATATTATTTTATTTTGATAATTGGATATTGCAAATTAGTGTCAATAAACAGGTTTTAAAATGCGTTATTCCGACAATATGAAGGGTTGATTACGACATATTTTTATATAACTTTATTCTATGAAAACAGTTTCAATCCTGGTTCCGGAAACGGCAATTTTGGCTGGTATCGTTGATCCACGGTACATGTTTACAGCTGTAAATGAGTTTTTACGCGCCGCCGGGAAACCTCCATTGTTCCACGTTCAACTGGTAGGGCTTACAAAAGAGGTAAAACTTAACGGCGGGCTATTTACCATTCATACAGACTTTCTGCTTGATGAGGTAAAGAAGTCAGACCTGGTAATTATCCCGCCAATAAGTGGCGATATCAAAAGTGCGCTGCACATCAACCGGGAGTTTATCCCATGGATAAGGGAACAATATAAAATGGGCGCCGAGGTTGCCAGTTTATGTATCGGGGCATTTATGTTAGCATCAACAGGCCTGCTTAGCGGGAAAAAGTGTTCTACGCATTGGCTCTTCGTTAATGAATTCCGTAATATGTTTCCCGAAGTTATTATGGTTGATGATAAAATGATCACCGATCAAAGCGGTCTGTATTCAAGCGGTGGCGCAACATCCTATTGGAGCTTGCTTTTATATCTTGTAGAAAAGTACGTAAGCCGGGAGATAGCTATCCTGGCCTCGAAATACTTTGTGCTCGATATCGGACGTAATAACCAGTCGCCTTTTATGATGTTCAAGGGACAGAGAGATCATGAGGACGAGCTTGTGATCAGGGCGCAAGAATATATCGAACAAAACTTCCAAAATAAAATTACGGTCGACCACCTCTCAGATAAATTCGGGATAGTGCGCCGGACATTTGAACGCAGATTTAAAAAATCAACTCGCAACACGGTGGTCGAATACATCCAGCGGGTTAAAATAGAGGCAGCCAAAAAGAGCTTTGAAACTACGCGCAAACCCATTTATGATGTGATGTACGATGTTGGTTACACCGATATCAAAGCATTCAGGGACGTATTTAAAAAGATAACGGGCATGCCGCCTGTTGACTACCGGAACAAATATAATAAGGATGCCGTGAGTTTTTGAACTAAGAGTTAGTTGCCGACGGTTTCTGCCAGTTTTGATACCCAAGCCTGAAAAACTAAATGACATAAAATGGCCCCGCTCCGGAATTTCGGAGCAGGGCCGTTTCTTTTATTGAAGGGCTTCGGATTAGAGTGATGCCAATTCTGTTGCACAAGTACTTTCAAAATTTACTTTTTTAACCAGGTGCGCTGAAACCAGGCTGACAATATTTACAGAGGAAGACTGGTCATGATGAATCTCTCCTTCGTTTATAGTACCGGCCAAATCTGCTTTGGTGTGATCGTTTAAAGTAACGGTAGCCTGATAGGCGTCTATGTTTAGTTGCGCAGATGCACTGTTAAATAATTTCACATCCAGATCGATGGCCGAAAGCTTGCCAAATGATCTAACTTCGGCATTGTCATAAACTGATAGGCTGCGCAAATCGCTTACGGTAACCCAAACTACCAGTTTTTGTGTTTTATATGAGGAAATGCGCAGTACACCGTTTTGATCTTGCACTAAAGCACTTTCTGCATAATAGCGGTTGTAAACTTTTACCTGGTCGGCGGTGCCGTCTGATACATAAAGTTCCACATTGCCGTGTACCTCAATTTTGCTGATCTTGCTTACATCAGTTAAAGTGGTAATTTCTTCATTGCTGCTGGTTGCTGCATAGCTTGATTGACTGATTCCGAATACAGTTGCTAATGCGATTGCGATAGTTAAAATTGTTGTTTTCATTTTCTTAATATTTTAGTGTTGAGTTGTTTTGTTGTTTGTTTCAATGTCCAAAACAACAACCTATTCGCCATTCAAAAAAATGAAATAGACCATGTGCATTTAAGTATAGACAGGCAGCCAGTTTTAGCCGCCGACGGGTATTTAACTGGGTAACAGTATGCTTTAGAAGGCTAAATCGTTCAGAAACGAGGTTTTATCGGCGCCGGATGGATGATCATCGGTTGAAATTGGTAAATAAGTCAATAGTAGACAGTCGATCGTCCATAGTCCATGGTAGCTGCTATGGACTATCGACTAATACTATGACGATGGTTTTTGGTTACTGTTGCCGTTACCAAACAATGAAAATATCTTTAGTACAGCTGGTATTCCGGCCCCCAGCGCAGTAACATAAGTAATTATCCGGGAGTAGGCTTCCTGCTGAGAGGCAAACAAGAATACAAGGATAGCAATGATCACCAGTATCAATGGTGTTTTTAGGCTGGCCCAGTTACCATTGTCTTTTACAAGGTTCTTAATCCTCTCCACTTCTTTATTGCCTATAGCCGTCAGAATAAAGTTTCTGAACCCCTTATTAAACAGCATCAGCGTGCCGTGAACCCTGATGATTAAACCTTTGCTAATAAGCATACTTAAGTTGTAGTCATCATACGAGTTTACCAGGCCATCTTCAGCAAGATCATAAAGCAGGAATTTCTCTTCCTGCGTGAGTGATTGCCATATGTAGGTGTAGAAGTATTGAGAAGTTAATTGCAACTTGAATATGAGCGAATCGCTTAACGAGTCGGGTGTACTCGTATTTTGTTCGCCTAATTGAGACGGTACTTTTAACAATGTGCCCTGCATTTTATGAAGAAAATGAGTATATTGTGTTTCTTCCATAATTGCTTTATTTAGCATTGAAACATCATTGGGGATATCCGATGCCTCAAGCCGTTCAATTACAATGCGGAAGTGCCCCAGCAAAACATGCCATCTTTCGAGGTCATTCTCCCGTATGGTTCTATTTGTCTGATCGTTAGATATTGATTTGCTTGCCTGTTCATTAAATGAATTGAGAAAACTAACCGGGTGAACAGTCGAAATAACAATAATCTTGCTTTTCCCTCTTTGCATCAGCGATTCCAGGAAATTAAGTTTGATGGTGTTAGTAGTAGCATCTTTTATATTGTACTCAAAATGATTAATAATAACCATGGAGTCGTTGTTGAGCGCCTTTTCACGACAGTCTTTCCAGTTCGGGTCCGCTTCGCCAGCTTCCGGGTTAATCAGGATCATATCAGCGACAAAAACATTGTTCTGCGACGGCTCTTTTTCATCAAGTATCAATAGTTCGCCATTGTTGCCAAATAGTTGGTTGGAGTTTAACTTTTCTTTGAATTTTGACAATTTTCCCGAGCCTGGCGACCCCACGATAAACACAAGTTTGTTCAGCTTATTGCTCAGTAATATTTTTTCATCAATTTTTTCCCATCCATCTGTCGATGGCAGGTTAAGGGAAAATAACTTTCTGATAATGTTGTCGATGGCGTAATAAAAAACAATAATTGCCGCAATCAAAATAATCCAGAACAACGGAATAGGCAATTGATAATTGATATTGGTTGCTGAACTGATGATGATAAATTTATGCGGGAAGCCAATTTGCCTGTGAATTATTGTGCCCCGGTTATTATCGCATTCATCTCTTAGTAAATGGTTAAAAGACATTCTGGTTCCTACCCAGGAGAGGTTTAAATTGTTGTCTTTAACTGCTTTGCCTCCCTTATAAAATCTAAATGCACGTAATATGTCTACAGTTAGCGAATCCTCTCTTGAATAACTTATAGACTTCTTATAAGCTGCATCTATCGTTAGCCCCGAATCTATTTTTATATCCTTAATAAATGTGCCATCACAAAAAATACCCCTGGCAGCCTTAATTTTTGATTCCGTAATGGTCCTCTGGGGTATTTTTTGAGTTAAAGCGTTGACGAAAATTAATTGTTTATAACGTGTACTTAAGTTTTGTTCATAATTATAAGAGTACGTAAAAAATAGGATCACAGGTATTCCGCTGGTAATTATTAAACGGGTGGTTGCCATTAAAGAAAAACTTTGCGTGTAAACCCAATCGATGGAACGTTTATGCTTAAAATTTCTGGCTTTTTCTAATAAATAAGGACTTAGCTTACATATCACCATGCAGGCTCCGACCGAAAGTAGTTCGAATAAAATTAGAACAAGAAAGTGCCTTAGGTCAAGTGTTTTCCAGGCAGCATAATCTAACACTGCGACAAATAGACAAAGCCATTGCACAACAATTATTTTGAAGTGGTAATTGTAGGGATTATGCTCTTTGTATTTAACGGCAAAAATGCTGTTTAAAATTATGGATATGTAAGTGATAGAAAAGAGCAGGATGTATAAGTATCCTAAAAAGGAGGTGAATTTAAAAAAAATAATTAATAGGGCTATAATAGCGCCGTTGCTTAATATAGCCTGGTTATATTCCCGGTGGGAAGTGATTTTAGGGCCTATCCACGCAGTTTCAAAAAGCCGGTTCTTAAAAAATGAGCGTTTGGATGAAACTAAAAACAGAACTATGAATTGTGATACCAGGAAAACAAGCAAGCACATAAGCATAGCAATAGTAAATGAGTAAACTTCCGTGTCCCTGGTGTCGTTGTAGCTGCTGTCTTCAAAAATTACCATAAAATAAGGCAATCCTTCTATTGGTTTTATCTTAATAATGTATGGTTTTCCAAAATACTCCGCATTGAAGAAAGTGTCTGATTTAGCTTGCAGACAGCTAACAAGCTTACTGCTGTCAGCAAATTCACTTTTAAGGTTCTCGTTCAAATTTCGCGCGGTTATTGAATGGTAATGCACTTTTCCATTGGTATCAATAATTGCAAACATATATCCATCGGGCATTACCACGTTAATAAGGCTTTTCAGATCAAAGGACATAGCAGCAACTTTGATGCTGTCGCTTTTACTGGGCATGGCTATTACCGTCGTGAATACACCTGTGGTTCGCGATATAACCTGATCCAGATAAAACTCGCGTTTTGCATACCAATAAGGTTTATTATTGATAATCCTTTTAAAATAATCGCGCGAACTAAAATTGCTGTGGGGGGTATTGACTTTGTCGATGGTCCAGCTATGCTTCTCTTTGCCATTTTTTTCAAGCCAAAAAACCTTGATCACAGACATTTGCTTCGCCAATGTATTTAATGTGATGTTCACATCGGTATCAATATTTTTCTTGCTATACGTTATCCCGGGTTTGTTCAGGTTCACAATATCGGTGTTCGCTTTGTTCTTGTAAACCGAATCAAAGCTGGTAAGTGTGTTGTAAGCGGCGTGCCAGTCCTTAGTAAAAGCCACTGTAACGTTATTTGCAAGCGTGTTTCTAGAGTTGGAGGATCTGTCGGGGCTTAAATAAAGGTTATATTTAAAAAAGATAAAAAACAAGAGTGACATTAAAAGCATAGACACCAAAATGGAACAAACACCATCGGTAATGGTAAGCTTATCTTTATTACCCATTTGGTACAGTTTAATCCACGGCAGAGCAACAATCAGCGTAATTGCCCCGGTTAAAAGCAGCATGGAGAGCCATAAAGGCAATTGAGTTTTCTCCTTCTGGTAATTTTTATTCGACACCAGGCCGGTAACTATCCATTCGGTATTCGTGCCAAAATTAACCGGTTGCGAAAATACCTTATAATCTGTTCCTCCAACGTTCAAACTGCGTACTCCCGGACCGGCTATTCCGTTCTTCACTTCAAGCAGCGAATCCTTTGTTTTATAGCTCAAGCCCGATGGGAAGGTTTCAAACACCACTTTTTTGTGGCTGAAAACTATGTAATTATCGAAAATATCGGCTGGTAAAAGCGGCGTAATAAACTGTTCGAACCCGAATTTTATCCCCATACTGTATAATGAGTCCATTTGCGGATTTTGGGATTTCAGATTTCTGCTTACAGACAGAATAATTTGCCGCGAATTTGAATCTACGGTGATGGAGGATGAACTATCGGTTCCGGCGACGAATATATCTCTCTCTTTGCCCGCTAGTTTCTTGACAGGTATTAAGGTAAAGTTATCCTTGGCATAATCCTTTAAATACTTATCTAAAGTGTCTTTTTTATAGTTAGGATGATTGTAAGGAATTAGAAGGCTGTTTACCTGTGATAAACTGTTATCAATTTTTGAATGGATATTATTATCTATGTTCTGAAGGCAACGAAACCGGCGTTCCTGTACGATTTTCTCGTTATTTGGTATATATATATATAAATAGCAGGCGCCCAAAAATATCACAGTAAATACAGTTATTAAAACCGTAAACTGTCTTTTGTTTATTGAAAAGGAGCTACCCATAGTATATTGATAATAATTCAGTTTTAGTCTGGGGATATGGCGCCAGCACTATAAATAGGAATATTTTTTTATCAGGTAAAAAAATAATAATTAAGCAAAAAATGCTAATTGACCTGAGGATAAGTATTTTAGGTTAAATGTAAATAGCAATTGCTTTATATACAACAGTGTTTTTACGTATTTTTTTTGATGATAAACGTAGAATTACTATATATAAATGATGCCGGCTAAAGTCTTAAATAGTTAACGAGACGTAAACCTGGAAGAATTAAAAATTTTAACCGGGTCGCCACTTCCGTCGCCTCCGCCTTTTTATAGAATCCCAAAACTTCAGGCTCTATAAAACTGTGATCATCTATTTGTAAAATAGTTTCGTATGCTGTTTTAAATGAATCGGAACTGAGGGCAATTTTTAACAGCATTTACCCTTGAATCTGTCGTTTTACTGACGGATGAATTGAACGGGTCCGCGTTTTCCCTATAACAAAATAGCTTTGGGTTACGTAAAAGACACCAATAAAACACCTTAAGCTATCACCATTAAAAGCTGACAATAAGAATTTTATAACTAATAATGGGTAAATCAAATAAATTAAGAAGATCTTTAATAATAACAGGTCTGAAGTGTCTTCTTACTATTCTGTTAATTACGGCATCATCCTGGCTATTTGCCCAAAATCAGCAATTGCATTTCGATCGTCTTGGAACAGCGAATGGTTTGTCGGAACTTAACCCCAGCTGCATTTTACAGGATAGCCGCGGATTTATTTGGATTGGCACCGCCGACGGATTGAACCGGTACGACGGCTATAAATTTAAGATATACAGGAATGATGTTAAAGATGCAGCAACTATAAGCAACAATTACATCCAGGATTTAGCTGAAGATAAAAACGGAGATATATGGGTTGCCACAGTAGGCGGTGGCCTAAATAAATACGATAGAAAAGCAAACCGTTTTTACCATTATATTCACAATGAAAAAAACAGCGGCAGCATTTCGAGCGATTTTTTAAGCAAAATCGTTATTGACAGGAACGGAAACATATGGGCGGCGACTCAGCGCGACGGCTTAAACTTGTTCGACCCCAAAACAGGTAACTGCACTCGTTTCTTTAACATAAAAAATAACGCTAAAACTATTAGCGACAATGAATTAATGACGGTTTATAAAGACAGTCGTGATAATATATGGGTTGGGACAGTTAGTAATGGTTTGTGCTTATTTGACCCTAAAAACAAAAGTTTTATCGATTTTAAGCATCACGAAAACGATAAAGAATCTATTTCAGGCAACAAGGTAAGGGCTATTTTTGAGGATAGCGATCACCATTTATGGATTGGTACAGACGAAGCAGGGCTGAACCTTTTTAATATCAACACAGGTAAGTTTAGACATTTTTCAAATGATCCGCACAACAGTAATTCACTGGTGCACAACACCATTCAAAGCATTGCCGAAGATGCTAACCATAATTTATGGATAGGAACAGAAAATGGGGGCCTAAGCATTTATAATTACGCATGGGACCACTTTTTTAATTATTTGCATGATGATGTGGACTATACCAGTTTAGGCAGCAATTCAATAGATGTTATAACAAGGGACAGGACAGGCAACATGTGGCTGGGGGTTTTTGGTGGCGGCATTAATTTGTACAAGCAAAGCAAAAGCGACTTTGCACATTACAAGCATAATTCTTTGCCCACCAGTCTCTCAAATGATTTTGTACTTAGCCTGTTTGAAGATGATAATTATAACATCTGGATAGGCACCGATGGGGGAGGGTTGAACATGTTTAACCTAAAATCCGGGAAGTTTACGATATATAAACACCAGGATTCCAACAAAAATAGTATAACCGGCAATAATATACTGGACATTAGGGAAGACGATCAAAAAAACCTATGGATAGGCACATGGGGCGAGGGCGTTAGTGTTATGAACCGGCAAACAGGGGTTTTTAAATCTTTTAAGCATGACCCCGCTAATGCTAAAAGCCTGAGCGGAGACAATGTATACGCTATTACTCAAACTGCGGATAATAAGATGTGGCTTGGTACATTTGGCGATGGGCTCGACTTATACGAGCCAGAGTCAAACAGTTTTACTCATTACAAAAACAATCCCAATGATCCCAAAAGCATTGGCAGTGACAGGATCAATTCATTGTTAAGCGATACTAAAGGAAACTTATGGATAGGTACAGATGATGCCGGGTTAGACTTTTTCGATGCTAAGGCAAACTCCTTCATGCGTTTTGAGCATGATGATAAAAAGAACAGCATCAGTAACAATTCTGTTCTCGACCTTTACCGGGATCATATAGGTAATATATGGATATGCACATTAGGCGGTCTTGACCTTTTTGACCCGCTAACCCATCATTTTACTATTTATAAAACTAAGGACGGATTATCGAACGACTATACCCAGGCCATATTGGAAGATGATAACGGGCAATTGTGGATCAGTACGAATAATGGGATATCGATGTTTAATCCTAAAAC
>JANYAB010000087.1 GCA_025355225.1 Bacteroidota bacterium | reverse complement strand
CGACGGTTTCCGTTTAGATACATATCCATATAATGATCCGGAATATATGGCTAAATGGGCCCTGGACGTGAGAGCGGAATTTCCTCACTTGTCCATATTTGGCGAAACATTGGTATGGTCGGCAGCGAACCAGGCATTTTTTACAGAGGGTAATACTGTTAACCGCGGATTCGATACCCATCTACCGGGCGTAACTGATGGAGTAACTAAAGAGGCTATTTATGAAGCTCTAAATGGAAAAGAAGGGTGGACAGATGGTGTAAACCGGTTATATGCTGTAATGGCGCAGGATTTTTTATACAAGGACGCTGCAAAAAACACGATATTTTTAGATAATCATGATATGAGTCGTTTCCTTTCCGTAGTGGGTGAAGATATTACAAAGTACAAATCGGGTATGGCAATGCTGATGACGCTGCGTGGCGTTCCGCAAATGTATTATGGAGACGAAATACTGATGAAAAACTTCTCGAACCCGGATGGTTTGGTCCGCGAGGACTTCCCGGGGGGCTGGGCAGGGGATAAAAGCAATAAATTTACTGCTGCCGGTAGGAGCACTAAAGAAAACGATGCTTTCAATTTCGTACGTACGCTGGCTAATTATCGCAAAAACACCGCTGCGTTGCAGACAGGGAAAATGATGCAATTTATCCCCGAGAATGGCATCTACGTGTATTTTAGGTATGACAGTCAAAAAACAGTAATGGTGGTTTATAATAGTCATGAAAAAGAACAAAGCATCACGACTGAAAGATATGCAGAGCGGATTAACGGAATATTGAAGGCCCGAAATGTGGTTACTGATGATTCTATAGAGTTGTCAAAATTAACATTGCCCGGAAAATCAACATTAGTTTTGGAATTATTACCAAATAATACCCATTAATAATATATTTAACGACCAGTAGATCAAGTCCATTTAGTAGGCCTTGATCTGCTTATAAAAACAGAATGAGTATTATAAAAGCTTGTATTTTTGACCTTGACGGGGTAATTGTTGATACTGCGGTCTACCACTACAAGGCATGGAAACGTTTGGCAAACGAATTAGGATTTGACATTACCGAAGAAGATAATGAAAAACTAAAGGGTGTAAGCCGCACCCGCTCGTTAGAGTTGATATTGCAATGGGGTGGCATTTCCAAGACAGACGCTGAAAAAGAAGAACTTGCCGGTCGCAAAAACGAATGGTATGTGGAGATGATAAGCCGGATGACACCCGACGAAGTGTTGCCCGGGGCGAGGGAATTCTTAGAGTTGTGTATTAATGCCGGGATAAAAACAGCCCTTGGTTCGGCAAGTAAAAACTCGGGGATGATACTGGAAAATACCGGAATAGCCCATTTGTTTAATGCTATTATCGATGGTAACAAGGTTAGCAAACCTAAACCCGACCCCGAAGTATTTTTAAAGGGTGCCGAAGAATTAAACGAGCCACCTGAAAATTGCGTGGTGTTTGAAGATGCAATAGTAGGTGTTGAGGCTGCCATAGCCGGCGGTATGAAAGTGGTGGGCGTCGGCTCCGCAGAGGTGCTGGGTATGGCCAACCTGGTTATTAATGGGTTGAACGAAATGAGTTTGGAGAAATTATATGAACTAAACTCTCCGGAAAGTAAATTAAATAAAGAATAGCAATAAATAAATCCCTTAAATTTCAATCGTCCCACGGTGAGATTTAGAAGGGACTCGAATTAAGAAAATATACATGAAGGACTATATCAAAGTTGATGAGTGGAAAATTATAGAAGAAGGATTTGATCCGCGTTGTAATAAAATATCCGAAAGTATTTTTAGCCTTGGAAACGGCAGGATGGGTCAGCGTGCTAATTTCGAAGAAACTTATAGCGGCGAAACTTTGCCGGGCAACTATGTTGCTGGAGTTTATTACCCTGATAAAACTCGTGTTGGCTGGTGGAAAAACGGTTACCCCGAATATTTTGCTAAAGTAATTAATGCCGCTAATTGGATAGGAATAGATATTTTGATCGGTGATGAACAAC
>JANYAB010000694.1 GCA_025355225.1 Bacteroidota bacterium | reverse complement strand
TTCAAATCCTTACGCAATTTTTCGTTACTATTTTTTTGGCTGATTATTAAACGGTCTAACTCTATTTCACAATCTTGCCAATTTTTAATAAAAGAAACCATGTCCCTTTCGCTTATTTTCCATTTCACATAATCCATAATTCCAAGATTTTAAATGCAATATACATTAACTAAAGAGTAATGTATATTAACTACAGAATAAATCGTAAAAGGTTTTCATAAGTAGTATATCATTGCGTTTTAAGGCATAATTATATCTGCCATTTATTCTTTCGAAACTCCTGTTTTAGAACTGAGGGATGTCATTGTTAATTTTTTAATTATTATTCGATAAACTCAGAAATATAATAAGTAAAAAATACTAAGTGCGGATCATTCACTATAAGATATAGTACAAATGGCCGCTGCCTCTCATTGCCCCTTCCAGATATATTAATATTTACTTGACCTGTTGTAACCTGCTGATTTTCCAGTTTTTAACGGGCATTTCGCTAGGGTAGCTTTACCCCGTAAATATCATAGAGGATATTAAAACAGATCATAATTAACCTTAAAACTTACACCATGAAAAAGTTATTTTATTTAATCGCAAAAATACTTATTCTGCTGGTTTTACTTTTTGCAATTCTGCCGCGGTTATTAGCACAAGACTATAAAACACAAAATGTAGTAATCGTTACGCTCGATGGTTTTCGTTGGCAGGAGCTGTACCGGGGCGTGGATCCGGCCCTGATCGATTCTAAATACACGGAGAACAAAAAGGAGATACAGAAAAAATTCTGGGCCGAAACTGTGGAAGAACGCCGAAAACTGTCGATGCCTTTCTTTTGGTCGACCCTGGTAACTAAAGGACAATTGTATGGGGACCGGGATATGGGCAATCGCGATGAGGTGGCCAATATATATCATTTTTCATATCCCGGCTATAATGAAATATTTACCGGTTTTCCGGATATATGGATAAATAGTAATAACGCCGTGCAAAATCCGAACACTAATGTGCTTGAATACCTGAATAAACAAAAGGGTTTTGAAAATAAGGTAGCTGTTTTCGCTTCATGGGAGGTGTTTCCGGCTATATTAAACACTAAGCTTTCGGGGTTAATGGTA
Organism: Bacteroidota bacterium; assembly: GCA_025355225.1. Lineage (GTDB taxonomy): Bacteria > Bacteroidota > Bacteroidia > Sphingobacteriales > Sphingobacteriaceae > Mucilaginibacter. The sequence continues at coordinate 1,889 of JANYAB010000694.1, read as the reverse complement.
AACGCCGGGTATACCGACTTTGAGGACAACGAAGCAGGTGAGCGTTTAAAGTATCTTAATGAACTACAGCGCAAAGGGCCGCATTACCTGGGTGATACCCGTATAGACTTTATGACTTACGAGTTTGGCAAGGAATATTTAAAACAATATAAGCCGCGGGTACTCTACCTTGCTTTCGACGAAACAGATGACCTGGCGCATGCGGGTAACTACAAAATGTATCTAACTCAGGCGCACCAGGAAGATTCTTTTTTGCAGGAACTATGGCAATACCTGCAAACCGACTCAGTATACAAAGACAAAACAACCTTAATAATAACCTGCGACCATGGTCGTGGTGATATGTCGCCTAAGGGGTGGCGCAGTCATGGCTTCTGGATCAGAGATTCCGGACAAACGTGGATGGCCGTTATTGGTCCCGATACACCAGCCGAAGGCATAATTAAAACACAAACCACTACCTACCATAAACAATTGGCCCAAACCGTAGCCAAATTATTGGGATTTGATTTTAAGGCCAATGCAGGCCATAACGTGGGGGATGCTATAGAAAGCATGATGATGATGGAGAAAATGGAGGTTAGTAAGTAGGTGGTTAATTTGTTGATTGTGTGTGTAGTTGATTAGGTGAGCAGTTGGCTGATGTTATTAAATACAACATGTTGACCCATAATGGCGCCATTAAAATTTATTGGCGTTGTTTGTGGGGTAATAGGTCAACTGATATTCTTCACCCGTTCGTGAATGGCAGCCTTTAGTTTATGGAAGAACATGCTCCTTTCTTTTTCGCCTACAATGCTTATATGTGTTGATTTACGAATTACATTTTGGAGGTGTTTGTGAGTGAATTCACAAAAACCCGCGTCTTGTGTCGACATGAAATTCAAACCGTTATGGTTAATAAAAGTGATTTGCCGGTTATCGCTCTGCACAAAAACGGTATTATCCCCGATAAGTGTCTCATTGATGTATGCATCATAAGTTACGTTGGTATATAAGTCAGGTTTGCTGTAGGATAATTTCTTCCCGGTTTCAGCTTGCAGCTCAAGGTGATTAACCAATTCTTCCAGTTGCGAATATATTTTAAACAAAACGTCATTATACGCAAAAACGTTTGCTTGCCTGTAATATTCGATCTGGCTAATAGTGGCATTTATACTATCCCTGCTCCATATATCTATTGTTGGAATTTTAGCATATAATTCATCGATCATTTTTGCGGTTTCAATGGCTTCCGGGTCAGCTTCAACTCCGTTAAACTTTTGCCTGGCCAGTTCCGGGTAACCTAATAAGGTGCGTTTCCAGAAAAAAAATTTAAAAGCTGTTAATTCAGCGAAGGGTATAAAACAATAAGCGGGTAGATCCTTACTGAACCAATACATTTTTGGGTTTTGGAGCCCATTGAATTGCGCCAGGGAATTTGCAACAAACTGCAGCCACTTATTAAACCCCTGCGAATAATGATCGACCCTGTCATCAGTAAAAATGACGGTAGTTGTTTTTATCTGCAGCAACTGGTCAAGCGATACCTGGTACTTATTACAAAGTACCTGCAACTCATCCAATCCTAATGGTTTCTCGCCCCTTATACGCCGGTAAGCGCTATCGTTACTAATTTTTAACACATCCGCCACTTCGTCAACAAAAGAAAAGTGAACGGGGAGCATTGATTTAATGTGATTAAAGAATAATTGCTGAGTCAGGTTATTGTCCATTAGCCAGGGCTTTAACTTTAAATTTTAGGGGTAGCCGTATTATCCTCCCGATTATTATTTAAAAAAATACTACCCGAAAAGTTAACAATAATTAAATATAGGAATTATTGTCTCTAATTTCCAATAGTCGTCCGGAATATACTTTCATTTACTTAACCTGAGTTAACTGTTTGA
>JANYAB010000007.1 GCA_025355225.1 Bacteroidota bacterium | reverse complement strand
GTAACGTTCCGTGTAAACATCGTCATATAAACGCCAGTCGGTAACCGGCGAGTTGGCTATGCCTACCTTAAACACACCAGGATGGGTAAGCAGGGTATAGGTAGTACTGTAGCCACCGTAGCTGGTGCCCATAATGGCCATGTTCGCGGCATCCACATAAGGAAGGGTAGTTAAATATTTAGCCGTCTCCGCAAAATCATTGCTCTCCCATTTACCCAACTGCTTGTAAACCGATTTCAAAAACTTGCTGCCATAATTGGCTATACCACGGTTGTTTACATCCACAACAACATAACCGTTCTGTGCCAGCCATTGCCGCCAGCCGTCGGCCGAAAAGCTATTGAATACGCTATGGGACTCCGGACCGCCATAAATATCCACTACTACCGGATATTTTTTTGAAGGATCAAAATTGAATGGTTTAATGATCGATCCATCCAGATCGACGCCATCTGCTGTCTTGAACCTGAAAAGCTCCGGCGGCGAATAGGCATGTGTTTTCAGGTAGTCGGTAACCGCCTGGTTATCTTCCAGTGGTTTTAAGTTTTTACCACTTTCGTCACAGAGTTGAACATGCTCCGGCGTACTAATATTGCTATACTGGTCTATATAATATTTGGTGTTAGGCGACATGTTAATATCATGATAACCTGCCGCCTGGGTAAGCCTCATTTTTTTACTGCCGTCGAATTTTATGGAATAAAATTGCTGTTCGAGCGACGAGGCCTCAGCCGAAAGGTAAAAGATAGTTTTGGTTTCCGGATTGATACCTGTTACTTTGATCAGGTCCCAATCGCCTTTTGTTACCTGGTTAATCAACTTACCATCATAGCTGTAACGGTAAATATGATAATACCCTGAACGATCCGACACCCAAAAAAACTCCTTAGATTTTTCCGGGAAATAAACCATATCGTTCACGTTGGTATAAAAATTAAATATTGCTACCCAGGTAGTGTTCTGCTCTTCCAATACTACATGATGCTCGCCTGTTTTCACATTGAAAAAGTACAGTTTCATGTGGTTCTGCGCCCTGTTTAGCGTCATCACGGCCAGTACGTCCGGGTTACTTGTCCAATAAATGCGTGGAATATAAAAATCGCCGGTTTCATCGGGCGTAAGCCACACTTTTTTGCCCGATGTTACGTCAACCACACCAATTTTCACCTTTGGGTTATCATCACCAACCTGCGGTATTGAAATGTGAACATAATCCGCGTGAAGCCCTTCAAAATTGGTCATCTGATAATCGGGCACAGGGTGCTCGTCAAATTGCCAGAATGCTATATATTTATTATCTGGTGACCAGTTCCAGGCCTGTGCCTGTCCAAACTCCTCTTCATACACCCAGTCGTAATGCCCGTTAAACGTACCATTTTCACTGGTCGAATCATTTGTAAGTTGCTGATCTTTGCCGGTTGCAAAATTGTACACGTACATATTGCCATTGCGTTCCATACCCACAAGGGTGCCATCGGGCGATAGTTTAGCCGAACGCGCATCCTTTGCGGCCTGTTTTAATTGCTTGCCTGCAACATCATAATTATAATAATCGGATACAGCAGAACGGCGGAAAATATGCCTGGTATTCGCTTTAAAAACAATATGCCTGGAATCATGCGACCATTGGAACGATTCGTATTCAAAGGATTTGTCAGATCCCGGGAAATTAATCCCCTTGCTGCTGTATACCAATTCCTCTTTTAGGGTTTTGGGATCCATTGAATGTATCTCTTGATTAGTTGTGAAAGAATACTGATTACCCCCGTTTATCCAGTTTACACTTTCGGGCGCACCTTTTCCACGCAGGTAGCTTGCCGAAGCCAGCGCGTCTTGTAAACCACTGTATTGTGGCTTACCCTGCGCATTAAGTTTGCCGGCTGGGATTAAAAAAAATAAAACCGCTGCAAGAATTAACCGGCTGAAGATATATCGCTTTTCCATAAAATGGGAACTAAAATTAAGATTTACTAAATCTAAGAGAATTACTACAATCGCACAAAACAAAAAGTCTCCTCTACAGGGGGAGATTTAGAGGGGGCTGACGTATCTTTGCCCAAATACCATTCGCATGAACGCAAAAAACCCTAAGGAATCTCACACTATAATGAATGAATTGATATTGCCAAACGATACCAATACATTTAATAACTTAATGGGTGGACGCCTGCTGCACTGGATGGATATAGCTGCCGCCATTTCAGCGCAAAAACATTGCAATCGCATTGTGGTAACTGCATCGGTGGATAATGTATCGTTTAAGCATTCTATTAAACTGGGCGATGTGGTTACCATTGAGGCTAAAGTAACCCGCGCATTTAACACTTCGGTAGAAGTACGGCTGGACGTATGGGGGCAAAACATACCCTCCGGCACTAAAGTAAAGAGCAACGAGGCTTATTACACCTTTGTGGCTGTTGATCAAAGCGGCCGTACCATACCGGTTCCTCCTATTGAACCAGAAACAGAAGAGGATAAAATATTATTTGATGGGGCGCTGCGCCGGCGTCAGCTTCGCCTTATTTTGGGTGGAAAAATGCACCCTGATGATGCGACCGAACTAAAAGCCCTGTTTTTTGGAGAACCAAAAGTGGACTGATCGTTTTTTCTATAAAATATCGAACATCGAATTTTCAACGCCGAATGTCGAAGTTTAAAAATTCATCATTCGATATTCCTTGTTCGGTGTTCGATATTAGTTATAACCCCATTGTTTTCCTTACTCCAAAAATGGCTATGAACCATGAACTATCGGCTATCAACTATTAGCCTTCTCCAGGATATAGTCAAACTCTTCGGATTTTACCGCACTCACCGATAACCTGCCCAGCTTTACCAATTGCATATCCTTTAATGCGGGGTCGGCCTTTATTTGTTCAAGCGTAACGAACTTCTTAAGCGGTTCAACCGGTGCAAAGTCAACGACCACCCAATTCGGATCATCGGTAGTAGGATCCTGATAGAATTCCCGCACTACTTTAACAATACCAACTATTTCCTTACCCTCGTTGCTGTGATAAAAGAAGGCGAGGTCGCCCACTTTCATCGTCCTCAGGTTGTTGCGTGCTGTGAAATTGCGTACGCCGTCCCACATGGTGCGGCCATCCTGGTTAAGTTTTTCCCAGCTATAAGTCGAGGGTTCTGATTTGATGAGCCAATAGTTCATATGATTTATTTTATGGTGCCGTAAAATTGTAAAAAAGATGGCAGAAAGAGAAATGTGGAAGAGCGTTTAAATGACAGGCGCCCGCCAAAAACATAATTATTAATTACGTAAGTATCACGGCATTGAGACTTTTAAAACATCAATTACTATAGGTTAAATCAACATCTAAATTTAATTTTCAAGAAAAAGAATTACTATAACGATAACAAGTTTATCTTTACAGGCGAAGATTGAGCTTATGGGATTACAATTAAGGATAACATTTAACGATACCGATTACGCGTATCAGATCATTAACAGTAAGTTAATTGATCAGAATACTACTGAACTCGAGCTAATGTTAGAAGGAGAAAAGATCGGGTTGCAGAAAGATAATAGTAAGGGGTGGATACAAAAAGACGGTGACAACTCCATTGATCCCGAATTAATTCAAGCACTTGGCCGCTCGGTTTCGTTGCGCCTGAGAATGTGATTATCGGAGCATTTTTTATCCAACAAAAAGGTAATAAAAAGTCGGGATACAATCAGTAGTATTAAGGACCCGAACCCATTTTGAAGGGGTCCGGATCCTCTATTGTGTTGAAATCAATTACTTGTTAAGACTTTTGGCGCCGACTCATATTCCTTATCGCTAATTATTTTACATACCTGCGTTATTTTCCAATCTTTATCTATATTCTTTTCAAGAATAAGGTAAATATGTTGTGTGGCATTGGCATAATCAAAATCAACGCGGGCAATTACCAGGGCACCGCTATTTGCAAGCACCTCATATTTTGCATCGCAATTTTGAGTCATTTTACCAGATTCATGCATAAAACTAACTAAGCTTTCTTTTGATTGAATAAGCAGGGTTTCACCTCTCGATAATTTAAGCGTAGCCCCATCATCCAATATTCTCTTCATCAGCTTAGGGTTATTGTTTACATAACTATCGATATAGTTATTAATAATTTTAATATAATCTTCTGAGGGTGCGCCTCCGAAGGTTTTAACGGTTAAGGTTGATAATATAACTATTATACAAACCACGGATTTTATATTTTTCATATCACATTGTTTTAATCAAATATGATGACTAATGAAAAATCCCGATATGCAGAATGTACTTTTATCACTCCCC
>JANYAB010000684.1 GCA_025355225.1 Bacteroidota bacterium | reverse complement strand
TACCCATACAAATTTTATATTGTGTAGTTTACTAATGTCGAGGTAGCGCAGCCATAGATCCTTATTCTTTTTGTCCTTAAAGCCTTTTAACAGCCACCCGTTAACCCATTTTTTTTCGATGGAGTCAATTACATATTTTGAGTCGGAGTAAATGGTAACTGATTGATTTAAGCTTTTAAGGGCTTCAAGGCCCTTGATCACAGCCATCAACTCCATGCGATTATTGGTAGTTTTGCGGTATCCTTCAGAAAGCTCCTTATAATGTTTGCCAGAACGAAGAATAACACCATACCCACCTGGTCCCGGATTTCCGCTTGATGCGCCGTCAGTAAAAATTTCGATCATAGTTTGTATTAAGTCCATAGACCATGGTCGATAGTCCATAGTCAAGGTTCAAAAATAGAAACATTAAAGCTAAATGAACTATTTGGAATAATATTAATATCTCAATAAGCTATAGACCAGGGTCGATAGTCCATAGCCAAAGTTCAAAAATAGAAACATTAAAACTAAATGAACTATTTGGAATAATATTAATATCTCAAGAATCTAATGACCATGGTCGATAGCCCATAGTCCATAGCCAAAGTTCAAAAATCTCAGTAAGCCATTGACTATGATCTATCGACTATGGTTCAAAACTAATCTAGCCGCTTTGCCTTCAGCCGCAACGAGTTTCCAATCACCACTACATCTGAAAATGCCATGGCAAACGCACCTACCATAGGGTTTAAAAAGCCAAGGGCCGCAATGGGAATGGCTACAATATTATAGGCAAAGGCCCAAAAAAGATTTTGTTTTATGGTGATAAGGGTATGCCTACTGATCTGTAAGAATTTAACGATCGAATATAAATCAGTATTTAATAACACTACCCTGGCAGATTGTATGGCGATGTGACTCGAATCATTCATGGAAATACCCACATCTGCTTTGGTAAGTGCAGGGGCATCATTTATCCCATCGCCAACCATTATGGTTTCGCCCTTCTTTTTGTAGATGTCAATTACTGTCAGTTTTTCGCCGGGTAGTTTTTCTGCATGAACTTCGTCTATTCCAATGGCTTTTGCCACCTTAATGCACCGGCTTTTCTTATCACCGCTTAACAACACCGGGATAATGCCCATTTTTTTTAAGCTAGCGATCAACGATGCTGCCTGCGGCTTTATTTCATCATCGATCTCTATTTGCGCCAGTAAGACCTGGTTTTTATAAAGCGAAACATTAAAATCGTTTTCGGCATTAGTTTTCCCCAAGCCAAGAAAATAATGGTTCCCTTCAACATCTTCCGCACGCATGCCCAGCCCTTTTTCTTCAGCGACGGACCGCAGTATAATTTTCTGTTGCGGCAAATTTTTCAACTCATTCACCAACGAACGGGCGATAGGGTGGCTTGAACGCTCCTCGATAGCGGTGATCACTCCGCGAATCGTTTCTATATCCGTTCCTGGTTCCGCTTTTATATTGTTGATATGGAATTTTCCGGTGGTCAGTGTTCCTGTTTTATCAAATACAATGTATTTGGTTTTGGTTACCGCTTCAATGGTATCGCCGCCTTTTATCAATATTCCGTTTTTTGCTGCTCTGCCAAGGCCAACCATAACAGCAGTAGGAGTAGCCAGTCCCATGGCACATGGACAGGATATCACGAGCACCGCTATTGCATTCATTAACGAGCGTTGTAAGCCGGCATGCCCTGCAAAATAAGTGAGCGTAAAAGTGAGTAAAGCGATAATAATAACAGCCGGTACAAATATGGCAGCAACCTGGTCGCCTAATTTTTGCACAGGGGGTTTAGCAGCCTGCGCCTTTTTCATCAGGTCGATAATTTGTGAAAGCACCGTATTGGAACCTACTTTAGTAGCAATCATGGTTATGTTTCCATGTTCAACCAGGGTACCACCAATTAATTTATCGTATTTTCCATTTTCGATAGGGATACTTTCGCCGGTAAGCATGGACTCGTTAACAGACGCATCGCCTGATAGTACTTCGCCATCAACAGGAATCTTATCACCTGTATTTACCAAAAGCGTATCCCCAGGCCGTACATCCCTGGCGCTGATCACTTCAACTTCGCCATTAGTAACACGGTTAGCATTCACCAGCTGAATTTTTACCAGGTCCTTAACCGCCGAAGTTGTTTGGGTAACAGAACGTTTTTCGAACAGGTTGCCCAGCAAAACCAATGTTATGATAGTAGCGCAGGTTTCGTAAAATTGGTAACGCATGCCCAGTTGCTGCAAGGTGCCGATCAAACTGTAAATAAAAGCAGAAGAAGAGCCGATAAATATCAGCACATCCATATTTGGAACACCACCCTTTAATGAACTCCACGCACTTCTGCCAAAATGCAGGCAACCCACAACAAAAACAGGGAGGCATAATAAAAGCTGTACTACAGGTAGGTGTAAAAAATGCCAGGGCAGTACCATAGCCGACAACAGCGGAACGGTAAACAGGGTGCAGAAGATTAGTTTATTCTCGATTTTTTCATAAAACTTCTCCTGGTACACATCCCCTTCTTCCATTACTTTGTAGCCCAGGCCCTCAATGCTTTTAATTGCGTCCTGTACCCTGGTCTCGTCATCTGCAGAGAATTTTACTTCTTCGGAAGCAAAATCAACCAGGATATTATGAAAGCCTTTTTTCTCTAATAATTTATGAACAGAAATAGCACAATTATTGCAATGCATTCCTGTTACGCTTAATTCAACTAATTGCTCAGCCATGTTGCAAATTTCGGCAATAATTTACAGCGGCTATAAATAAATTGGTAAGGTGATTGTAATATTAGTTGGTTGATTGGGTGAGTGGTTGATTAAGTGAATAGTTGATTTGGGGCGTGTAAATGTTACTTACGATAAAGCGCTAATTAATCAATTAAAAAAAGACTTTGCAAATCGGCCGAAGATTTCTATTTTTGCAATCTCCAAAACGGTAGATGTAGCTCAGTTGGTTAGAGCATCGGTTTGTGGTACCGAGGGTCGTGGGTTCGAGCCCCATCATTTACCCAAATGTAGCTGGCTACAAAGTAGCCAGCTACATTATATCTAATTATTCTTATTGTTCGAGAAATCTATGTCCGAGTAGTTTGAATTTCCATTGAGGATGCTTTTTGCTAAATTTCTTCTAAAAAATCAACTTTAGGTTTTCTGGTTAATTTTCCTTCCAAAAAACTAAAAAAGGCTTTTAAATAATCTTGCTCCAGGTGCCAGTCATAAGCTTCTTTAGATTTATAAACAGCAAAAAGCACAAGTGTATTCGGCGTTTCTACCTTGGTTGTCAACGTAAAGCTTTCAGTACCTTCCTCGGCCTGAATAATTTGCCTGGCTTCCCGCGCATGAGCAAGTACAGCATCCATAAATTCGGGTTTTACCGTCATTTTTACCAGGGTAATGATCTTATTATTTTTCATCTTGGTTTAGTTTATTATGAAGCCAGGTCCGGAAGTAAAGACACGCCCGAACCCGGCAAAACAGTTATTTATCCTTGGTTCATCATGGCAAATGCCTCAGCAGGTGCGGCCAGGTAGAACTTCCTAAAATCGGCGGTCTGTCCGATCTTGATCTCAAACTCGTCGTTTGTAATACCATCGATTAATCCTTTTGCAACTTCCACGGGTGACATGCCGTGCTCGCCACCTACGTCTTTCGAAAATTCGATATTCACCATAGGAGGCATCAACTCGAAAACTTTGATAGAGGTGTTTTTGGCCAAAATATGCCTGAGCGAAAGCGTATAAGAACGGACAGCAGCTTTACTGTCTGAATAGGACGGTAGGTTCGCTAACGGCGCGAAAGCGACAATTGATGTAACGTTCACAATAGCCGCTTCAGCCTGTGCTTTTAAAAGCGGCAGAAGGCTTTCCGTTAACCTGATGAGTGAGAAATAATTCGTTGCAAACTCTTCGGTCGACTTTTCAAATGCACCTGCATTTTCGTTGTGGTTGTAGGCAAAAGCACGACCTGCATTGTTGATCAGAACACTTAATTCCGGATACTTTTCAGATACCTGTGCAACAAGATCTTTTACATCCGGTTCGCTGGTAATATCGCAGCGTATGGCTGTAGTATTGTGTAAGGCAGCGGCAGCGGCCTTTAGCTTACTTTCGGTTCTGCCGATAATGATGATCTTGTTTCCTTTAGCACTTAATAGTTTAGCAATTTCCAAACCGATTCCTGACCCGCCGCCTGTGATCAGTACTGTTTTATTAGTAATATTCATTTTAATTGTTTTGATGTCAGCTGAAATTTATTTAAAAACTCGAATACGATCCGGTAGATGCTGCACTGAATGGCAGCATTGCACATCTTTTGATTTTAGGCGGATGGTGCTGCCGGGCTGTCTGTGTTCCAGATGTCCCTGTACATTTTCCAGTTGCCGTGTTCCTTTTTCCAGATTACGATGAACTTGCCCTTATCAACCGTAAAATCACCATCTGCAAGCAATTCATAAATACCTGTTTCGATCACCTCATTCGGGCCGCCCATGATCTCAATGGGCGTCAATTTGATGTTTCGGATCCCCATTGCATAGGCCTGGTTAAAAAAAGCATTGATGGCTTCTGTACCACACATCTTAGAAAAATGGGTCGGGAATACACAGGCGTCACTTGTGTAGTGGTTGCCAAATGAAGCCAGGTCGCCGTCCAGGAAGTTTTTACTGTATTGTCGATGGCTTGCTTCAATAGCAGATCGGACTTCCGCCAGATCAAAGGCAGCATTACCTGCCTTTTCGATTTTTGCGTTGTTTTCCATAACTATGAAATATTGTATTTGTTAAAATTTATGCATTCTTTACGCTCTTTAACACAGAGCCCTCAAACATTTTATGGGCATAGCTTTGTAAAAAGAGGATCATACCTGTCATTTTGCCGACCGGGTTGCTGAACTTCGGCTCTTTTGCGCCGATCAGTTTTGTGATGGTGTTGACCACTGCATCAGGTGCTTCTGCTTCGTCTAAACCTTTTTTGGTGAAAGCACTAACCTGACGTCTGTAGGAATCATATTCCGGAATACCTACGGTTGCCGAAACAGCATTATGACCAAGATTAGTTTTAAACCATACAGGTTCAACCACGCTTACTTTAATATTAAACTGATTCAATTCAAACCTTAATGATTTAAAATAACCTTCCACAGCGTGTTTGGAGGCAGAATAATACGATAGATTCGGCGGGCCGATCAAACCTACAATGGAACTTACAGTAATGATCTGACCGGATCTTTGTTTCCTGAACAAGGGCAACAAGGCATTGGTGACCTTAACAGTACCCCAGAAATTGGTTTCAAACTGTTGTCTTCCAACTTCTATCGGGGTTTCTTCTGCAATGCCTGTAACCATGTAACCTGCATTATTCACGAGCACATCAAGTTGTTTAGTCTCAGCCGAAAGTTCCCTGGTGAATGATTCAATAGATGCGTCGTCGGAAATATCCAAGCGTAATAATTTAAAAGAAACCTTTCCCCTGTATTTTTCCGGCTCGCGGCTGGTGCCGATCACATTAAAGCCTTTTTGCTGAAGGTTGTTAGCAAGCATCAGTCCAAAACCTGATGATGCGCCGGTAATTAAAATTGTCTTTTTCATGATTAATAAGATTTGTTGTTTTATAATTTTTATTTGTTGTTTCTACTTTTTGCACCCTCTGTTTATTAAAGGCCCTTTTTTATTCAAATGCTCAGCTGAGGCATTTGTGTATTTTAAATTGTATCAATTGATACAATTTAGGTAAAAAAAAGGCTATCCAAAAACCTTTAAGCTGAAATCAATTACAGCTTTTAATTTCGCCGCATCCTTTTCAACATATTTAGTGGTGTTTAATCCGGTCCACAAATTAAGGAGATACACGTTCCACAATTCCTGCGGGATATTCGGATGAATGACGCCTGCGTTCTTTGCCCTTAATAAAGCCGTTGAAAAAGCATCAACAATACTCGT
>JANYAB010000682.1 GCA_025355225.1 Bacteroidota bacterium | reverse complement strand
AAATTCAATTATTCGGCCAGGATAATTGTGAGCGATGCACAGAACAAAGTGATCAATTACGGAGGAGCTGACACTTATGTTCCTGGTCTAAATAATATCCGCCAGGGCTACCCTATCAATACCTATTTTGCTTATGTTTTTGACGGTTTAATACGGAACCAACAAGAATTGGATGCTTATAAAAAATTGCAGGGTGTTCCATCTGATATAGGAATAGGCGATGCCAGGTTTAAGGATGTAAACGGTGATGGCAAAATAAGTGCGTACGGCAATAAGCCAGGCGATAACGGCGACGTGGTGAATGTAGGTACAATTTCTCCGCGATATAATTTCGGGATTAACCTCACTGCGAAATACAGCAATTTTGATATCAGCATCTTTTTACAAGGTGTGGGCAAGCGTACGCTGTTCAGAACAGGTGAATACTCCATCCCATGGAGTGACTGGTGGAGACAGCCTCCTGCTTTTTACTACGGTCAAACATGGAACGCAGACCGCCCGAATGCAAAATATCCTGAGTTAAGTGACGGAAATATCCGCTATTGGAACTATCAGCCTTCTACTTTGCAGGAAGTAAATGGCGCTTATATCAGGCTTAAAAACCTAACTATTGGTTATTCGCTGCCCAAAAGCCTGCTCGACAAAACATTTCTGTCCAAGGCCCGGGTTTATGTGGGCGGACAGGATTTATGGGAAAAGGATAGTGTATTGGGAGGATGGGACCCCGAAGCGTCGCAAAACGGATTTAATTACCCTTTCCAAAGATTCTTTTCTTTTGGACTTGATATAACATTAAAATAAGAAATCATGAGACGATTAATAAATAAAAAATACTTATTCCTGATTGCAGTTTTAGCAGTTATGGGCTGCAAAAAGTCGCTGGATCTTACGCCAAAAGACCAGCTTTCCGATGCCTCGTTCTGGAAAGCGCCGGGAGATTTTGAACTGGCGACAAACAATTTTTATTACGGGCTGCAGCAAGTGCCCGAGTATATTGATAATAATTCCGATATAGCTTTTGGCTCAGGCGCTAATGCGGTTAGCGATGGCGCATATCTTCCAGCCGCTACATCAGCGGTATGGGACTCCTGTTATTTCCACATCAGGGGAATTAATTATTTGCTTCAAAAGGCACCAGAATCTAAATTGGGGGCTTCTATCGACAGATGGGTGGGTGAAGCTGAATTTTTCCGGGCATATAATTACTGGAACCTGGTGAAATCTTTTGGCGGAGTTCCTAAAATTGATAAAGTACTGGATGTAACTTCTCCCGAATTGTATTCACCGCGGGCAACCCAAACGGAAATTGTAGATTTTATCTTAGCTGATCTGGACAACGCTATCAGTAAATTACCAAAACAAAGCGCGTTAGGTGCTAATGAAATAGGACGGGTTACCCAGGGAGCGGCTTTGGCTTTAAAAGCAAGAGTAGCGCTTTATATGGGGACATGGGCCAAATATCACAACGACGGCGACCCAACAAAATACCTGGCTGCGGCTGTGGATGCGTCGAACTTATTGGTTGCTTCCAATGAATATGCTCTATATACTGATCAGGGAGCCAGCAGCTATAAATACCTTTTTATCCTGCAGGGTGACGACAGCAAAGAAGTAATTCTGGCCAGGAGATATTATGCCAACCGGATTGTACATAATTGGACGCGAGAATTATGGTTTAACGCGATGGTGCCAACCAAAAACCTGGCTGATATGTACCTCGCTACAGATGGACTCCCTATTGCTCAATCTCCATTGTTCCAGGGATACGCTACGCTTACCAGCGAATTCCAGAACAGAGACCCAAGGATGTCAATGTCCTTTATAGTACCAGGAAGTACGATATTTTTTGAAGGGGGTTTAATGCAGCCCACTTTTCCAGGATTTACCGGTTCAAATGCTACACATACAGGCTATATGATCAGGAAGTTTTTGGACGAAACAATTGAAGCTACACAATTCCAGGGAGCGTATGATTTTAAAGAGTTCAGGTACGCCGAAGTGTTGCTGATCCTTGCCGAGTCATTATATGAGCAAAACGGACAAATATCCGATCAGGATTTAAACCGCACCATCAACGTGACAAGGGCCCGGGTAAATATGCCTGCCCTTACCAACGCTTTTGTTAGTGCAAATGGGTTAAACATGCTTGATGAGATAAGAAGGGAACGTACTATTGAACTTGCTTTTGAGGGCTACAGACGGGATGATCTGAGACGTTGGAAAACTGCAGAAACGGTGTTGCCACAAGCGCTAAAAGGAGTTAAATTTACAGGTACAGAATATCAGCAAAGATATCCTGGCCTGCAGGTGGGTACTGATATACAGGTTGACGGAAATGGATTTGTTATTGCAGAACCGGCCAGCGGACGTTCGTTCCTTCCTAAACATTACCTTGACCCGATCCCATTGCAGCAAATTCAACTGTCAAAGGGAACGCTTACACAAAACCCAGGCTGGTAAATTTTCCGGTTAATGGAACATTAAAGTTAAAAAAATGAAAAAACCGATATTGATTGTTTTGTTGATGCAATTGTTTGTGGGGTTTGCTTTCGCTCAGGTTTATCAGGGACAAATTGATTCGTCCCTGATGCCTAAGCTAAGCCCGCATTACCAGGATGAATTTACTTTCGACAAATCCACCAGGCCGGAACGATGGAAATCGCAAAAGGGTTTGCATGCCGGATTTGGATCAACAGATGCGTTGTATTTCCGCACAGAGGTACCTGATATGAAAGAGGCGCTATCGTGGACGGGGAACGGATGGAAGGGAGAACGTTTAAATGCACAGGTATTAGTATGGTCTGCGGATACGCTGGAACAGGTTCGATTTAAACTTAGCAACCTTGTTAATTCTAAGGGCGATATTATTAGCAAAAATAATATCAAGCTAAATATGGTACGGTATGTACTGGCTAATTATCCGTATGGAGCAAGTGATGTAACTTGTGGCGACTCGCCTTATAAAGGTGGGTTTTTAATGCCCGACAGGTTTGAAACATTTGACCGTTTTGATGTGCCGGGAAAAACAGTGCGGCCGGTTTGGGTAACTTTAAACATTCCTGCCGGTACTCAGCCGGGGCATTACAAGGGAACCATAAGCGTGAAAGCTAAGGGCCATGAAACTTCACTTGAACTAAACGTTGATGTTCAAAATCAATTGCTGCCATTGCCACACGAGTGGAAATACCGTCTCGACCTATGGCAAAACCCCTGGGTACTTGCCTGGGATAACCATTTGGAGCCCTGGTCTGAAGAGCATAAATTATTGCTAAAAAAACACTTGAAGCTTTATGCCGATGCCGGAGGTAAATATATCACCACTTATGCGGTAAACTCTCCATGGAGTGACAACTCTTATACTGTTGAAGGAGGAATGATAGAGTCAACAAAGCTAAAAGACGGTTCGTGGAAATTCAATTATAAGATTTTTGACGAATATGTTGAATTGGCGATGAGTGTTGGAATAGATAAGGCGATCACTGTTTATACCCCACTGCCGGGCGGATACAGATTTCGTTATATTGACGAGAAGACTGGTGATTACGTGACGGAATCGTGGCCACCGACATCTGAAAAGTTTAAAGCCTATTGGAATCCTCTCCTCAATGATCTGCGGGCTCATTTAAAAAAGAAAGGCTGGTTAGAGAAGACCTATATAGGCATTAATGAAAGCGCTATGGACGAAACGCTGGCTGCGATTAAAGTGATAAGAGATAATTCAAAAAATTGGAAGATCACCTATGCCGGTGACTGGCACCCCGAACTGGACGCCCTTTTAAACGATTACTGTTTCCTCTCGGGCAAGGAATCACCCTTGGAAGTGGTAAAGAGCCGTGCTGCCAGAGGGTTTACAACTACCTACTATGTTTGC
>JANYAB010000782.1 GCA_025355225.1 Bacteroidota bacterium | reverse complement strand
GAGGAATATTTTGAGGTTTTCCATATCAGTTTCTTGAACGGTTTTGAGCTTAGCCTCGCCGTTATTTTATGTTCACTTGAAATTGTGCTGGGTTTTGCCCTGCTCATAGGCGTTCGGGCAGTTCTGGTAGCCTGGGGCCTGTTGCTGCTCATTATTTTCTTCGCTTTTTTAACATTTTATTCAGCCTATTTTAAAGTGGTGCAAACCTGCGGGTGCTTTGGCGATGCCATACCGCTCACACCCTGGCAATCGTTCAGTAAAGATTTGGTTTTGCTGGTGCTTATCCTTGTATTGTTCTTTAACCGGAAAAACATTAAGCCGCTTTTTAGCAAAAAGGTCTGCGATAAACTACTTATAGCTTCTGTAGTAGTAGCCTTAGGTATTGGACTATATACTTATAATTTCATGCCTGTTATTGATTTTTTGCCCTATAAGATCGGGGCAAATATCCTGGATGAAATGAAAACTCCGCCTGGCGCCAAACCTGACGAATTTGAGATCACTTATCACCTGAAAAATAAAAAAACAGGCGAAACCAAAGTGATGAATGATAAGGATTATGTGAAAAGCAATATTTGGAAAGATAATAACTGGGCCATTTTAGGTAATACCGAGAGCGTGCTGATTAAAAAAGGCTTTACTCCTAAGATACAGGACCTTTCCATAAAGGACGCACAGGGTACCGACTATACCAAAGAGTTATTGTCGACCCCGTTTTACAATATCATCATTGTCGCCTATGACCTGCGCCGTACTGATGTAGCTGCGTTAGGCCGATTAAATGCACTTGCGGTCACCCTGGCTCAAAATTACAATACGCGCACCGTGTTGCTCACTTCCGATTCGCCACAGGAGGCGGAAGCTTTTGTTAAAGCCAACCACCTGGTTGCCGAGCTGTTTTATGCCGACGGGGTGCCGCTAAAAACTATGGTGAGGGCCAATCCGGGTATATTTTTATTAAAAAACGGTATAATCATCAATAAATGGCATTATCATTCCATGCCAAAATACGAAGATTTGGTAAAGCAGTATTTTCAAGAATAAGTTTATGATCCGCTACTTTCTCCGCAAATTGGGTTACGGGCTGGCAGTGATGCTGGGGATAGTATTTGTGGTTTTTTTTCTGTTTAATATTTTACCCGTCGATCCGGCCAGGATGACCCAGGGGCAGCGCGCCGACGTGCAGTCGTTACAGGCGGTGCGCATTGAATTTGGTTTGGATAAACCCATACCTGTGCAGTTCGCTTATTATTTGAACGATCTTTCACCTATCGGCTTCCATGCCCGAAGTCAGGAAGAACAGCAGCGCTATCATTACGTGCAATTGATCCCGGTTTCAAAAAACGAAGTGATCGCTTTGAAATGGCCATACCTTCGTCGTTCCTATCAAACCCGCAAGGATGTGGCTTCGCTATTAATGGGTGTAATACCCAACACGCTGATATTGGCTACAACAGCCATGCTGTTTGCCATAGTCATCGGTATATTTTTAGGTGTTCTTAGCGCGGTCCATCAAAATACCTGGATCGACCGGCTGTCAATTGCATTCTCCACGTTGGGCATTTCGGCGCCTTCATTTTTTGCCGGTATAATTATTGCATGGATATTTGGTTTTGTATTGAACAAATACACCGGCTTAAATATGTCGGGCAGTTTATACAGTTACGACCCATTTAAAGGCGAAGTAATTACCTGGCGTAACCTGGTATTGCCCATGGTAACACTGGGGCTACGGCCACTGGCCATTATTGTGCAGTTAACCCGCAGTGCGATGCTTGATGTGCTGGACCAGGATTATATTCGCACTGCGAGGGCCAAAGGTTTAGGTGAGCGGGCTGTGATTTACCGTCATGCTTTAAAAAACGCGCTTAACCCGGTGGTAACAGCCATTGCCAATTGGTTTGCTTCTTTACTGGCGGGTTCTTTTTTTGTTGAATATGTGTTTGGGTACAACGGCTTGGGAAAAGCAACGGTTGATGCACTGGAGATGTCGGACTTCCCGGTGGTGATGGGCTCTATTCTTTTTATTGCATTTATTTTTGTGGTGATCAATATTTTGGTGGATGTCCTTTATGTTTGGATCGATCCAAGGGTTAAGCTGAATTAGAAATGGAAAAACATATCACATTCACTGAACTTGTGGAAATAATACTTTTATTCAGCTTGCCGGTGTCCGTCATAGGAATGATTATTCAATTCTTTTACCTGCGATATATCGTTAAATTATTTACTAAAAAGATCATTTTAATATTGATCGCTTCTCAAAATCTATGTTGGATAATGACAGGTATATTTTGGATATATTGGCCTTTTGAAACAGATATAATGCACGGGATTATTTGCATTCCCACGATTATTGGCGAATTCATTATACTTTTAACAACTTTTTTTGTGTTTAATAAAAAATCAAATTCATGGGTTTAATTTTTCTGATCGGTTTTATGGGCAGTGGCAAAACCACATTGGGGCGTAAACTCGCTGCCCGCATGGATTATGAGTTTATAGATCTGGATCATAAATTAGAGCAGCAGGTAGAGTTGAGCATAGCTGAATATTTTACACTTTTTGGGGAAGATCCTTTTCGCAAACTGGAATCGGAAGTACTCAAAAAAACGGTATATCCCGAAAATGCTATTATTTCAACAGGAGGGGGGCTTCCGTATTTTTTTGACAATATGGAATGGATGAACGCCAATGGACGAACGGTTTACATCAAATTATCGCCTAAAACTTTAGCCGACCGCCTGGAAAACGGCAAAGAGGAACGCCCATTGCTGCAAGAAAAACACGGCGAGGCGCTGATCGCTTTCATCGAGCAGAAACTTGGGGAACGGGAGAGCTTTTATTCGCAGGCTAATATTATTGTGGATGGCTTGAGTTTGACACCAGAAAAGCTGGAGCAGATTTTGGAAACTAAGGCCACTTAGAATATCCCATCCTATTGTCGAGTACAGCAATAACAGTGATCTGATCTTTAGATATAGAGTAGAAAACGGACAATTGTTTACTAAGCACAGCACGGTGTGCCTTTTTATTTTTCACACTTTTTGGATATAGGGTCGGAAATGATGATATAATTTTTTCAAACGCCTCCAGAAGTTTATAAAAATTATCAATCTCTCTTTGAGAAAATTTTTCTTGTAAATAGTCTTTGATGGTTAAGGAATCGGATAACGAACGATTAGTCCAATCAACAGACACGCGTTGCTTTTCAGCCATTTTTTAATTTGTTCCAAAAGCTTTCGGAAGAAACAACACGGCCATTTTCAGCATCTGTTAAGCCTTCGTTAATATGGTGTTTTTGATTTTCTGTCAGTTCGTCCCACCAATCATTTTCAGATTTAGAATTTCTTAATCCATCTAATAAGGTAAGCATATTTATATCTGATAGCTGTTCTATCCAGGTTATAAGATCCGACTTGGTTTTTTTTATCTCTGCAACTGACATCACAAACTTGTTTATACAAATTTAATTATTTCTAACTTAAATAAACCGCATTCTCCACGCCTTCTTCATTCAAAATAACATCTACATGTTCTTTTAATACTGTGGAAAGGGCAATGCCGGCAAAATCGGTAGTAACGGGGAAGTTTTTGTGATTGCGGTCGACCAAAACCACGGTGCGTAGTTTCTTCAGCGGAACATCCAGGAAAACGCCGAAGCCATAGGCCAGGGTTTTTCCGCTATTCATTACATCATCAACCAGGATAACTACTTTATTATTGCAGATCTGGATGTCTGTATCCGTTTTTGCCTTAAGACTGCTACTCTGTTTGTCGATATCAATGGTCATTAATCGACTTTTAAACGGGGCAATTTTATCCAATATTTCTTTTAACTTTTCGGCTATGTAATTGCCTTTTGGCAAAATACCTGCAATAATGATTTCTTCCTCATCAAAATTATCTTCCAGCAATTGATAGGCTATGCGGTCTATCTTTTGAGCTATCTGATGCTCGTTTAATATGAGGATCTTCTTTTCAGACATAGGGATTTTGTTGTAAGGTTGGAATGTTGTAAAGTTGAAATGTTATTTGTGAAAAATCTTATTGTAAATATAAGTCCAACTTTACAACATTCAAATTTTTCAGTCCTAAAACAAAACTAACCCCTCTCATAGGGATAGTAAACGAAATTAGCCCCCTCTGGTACAACTACAAACACACACATAAAATCATGCGGATTCTTATAGGTTTTTATAAAACGTGCTTCCAGTTCTTTTTTAATAATGACTTTTTCTGTAAACTCTTCCAAAGTAGAGGCGTGTATGCTCCATTCGGTATGGAGGTCATTCCTGTCCAGTATTGGCTCACCCAATTTAACCTCGTGCTGGTGGGCGATAAAAATGGGATATTTGGAAAGCCCCTCGATCATTATTTCAACTGCCACCTCACGTATCGACTCGTTGTAAAGTTTCAGGTCTTTCTCAAGGCTCAGCAGTGGACTCTCTTTTTTTATTTCTTCCTTATTATTCTCGTTAAGTAATTCTTCCGGATCCATTGTGCTGTAAATTCTAAACGCTAAATACTAAATTCTAATTCCGAGCTTCCTGCTTTCGGCTGATGATCTTTCAGCTTCAGCAACACTACATTCTCCACATGCTGTGTATGCGGGAACATATCCACCGGCTGAATTTTCACGATTTCGTACTTTTCTTTTAATACCAATAAATCACGTGCCTGTGTGGCCGGGTTGCAGCTTACATAAACTATTCTATCCGCTTCAATTTCCATCAGGCGGTTCACTACATCCGGGTGCATGCCGGCCCGTGGCGGATCGGTAATGATCACATCCGGCTTGCCATGTTCGGCAACAAAATCAGCATTCAATACATCCTTCATATCACCTGCGTAAAATTTAGTATTGGTGATATCATTTATGGCCGAGTTGATCTTCGCATCTTCAATTGACGAAGGCACATATTCCACGCCTATAACTTGTTTTACCTGTCCGGCTATAAAATTGGCGATGGTACCGGCGCCGGTATACATGTCATACACCAGTTCATCGCCCTTAAATCCGGCAAAGTCGCGTGTTATCTCATACAACTTTAAGGCCTGTATCGAATTGGTTTGATAAAAAGATTTTGGCCCTATACGGAACCGGATGCCGTTCATTTCTTCGTGTATGTATTCCGGCCCCCTGCAGGCAATCACTTCCTGGTCGAAAATGGTATCGTTCTTTTTTTGGTTGATAATGTATAAAAGTGAGGTGATCTGCGGAAACCCTCCATCGATAAAATCTATCAGGCTGTTGATCTCTTCTTCGCTGGCATAAGCAAAAACCACGATAACCATCAATTCGCCTGTGGAAGAGGTGCGGATAATGAGGTTGCGCAAAGCTCCGGAATGTGCTCTCAGGTCGTAAAAACTTATGCCCTGTTGTTTTGCAAATTCGCGAATGCTGTTGCGGATGTCGTTAGAAGGATCAGCTTGCAGATAGCAATGCGTTACATCGAGTATTTTATCAAACCGGCCGGGGATATGAAAGCCAAGGGCATCCATATCGGGCTGGTGGCCATCCCGATTTTCACCATCGTTTAGCCAGCGCTTGTTAGAGAAGGTGTACTCCAGTTTGTTGCGGTAGTATCTATCGGCAGGCGAGGGTACTATAGGCAATATCCCGCTAACATCAATTTTGGCAAGGTGGCTCAATGCGCCTTCCACCGTTTTTTGCTTGAATTTTAACTGGGCATCGTAGGTCATGTGCTGCCATTTACAGCCGCCGCAAGTGCCAAAATGTTCGCAAAATGGTTCGGTCCGGTATTCGGATGCCTGTTTAAGTTGTGTGATCTTTCCTTCGGCGAAGTTTTTCTTTTTGCGGTATACCTGCACATCGGCTATATCGCCGGGTATTGCCTTATCCACAAAAAGCACAAAGTCGTTTGCTTTACCTACGCCTTTGCCTTCTTCGGCAATATCAACAATAGAAACATTTTCAAAAAAAAGATTATTGGTGGCCTTATTCATCAGGCTGCAAAGTTAAGCCTATTTATTTAATCCGGAAGCTGAGGGCAAAAGAAGCACTTCACCTTAAATAAGATGGCCGGAAAGTAATTACAGGCAGATCAAATAAACAAATTCAAAACAGCTTCCCAAAAATCATCACCTTCAATATCAGCTATTTCGAACTGCTCATCTATTTTTTCAGAAAATTCAATTAGTTCCTCGCTCATAACGAATCATTATTTATTATGCTAACATAGTGTTTTTATACCAAATATCAAAACGGTATTTAGTATTAATTGTTGCTTTTTGCAAAAATGACATACTATTAACGCTTTAATTGTTAATTTAATTGCAATTAATGCCCTTCAATTTATGAATCTGCACCCGTCGTTAACCAGCAGGTTAAAAAACCAGCATGAAAGCATTCCATTGATCATAGCTAATGTTGGCAAATCAACGCTTGAACGCAATCCTGCTACCGGGAAGTGGAGCATAAAAGATAATATTGCTCATTTGGCAAGATACCAGCCGGTGTTTATCTCGCGGATAAATGAAATCCTGGAACATGACACGCCTGCTTTTGACCGCTATAATGCAGAAACAGACATAGAATTTCCGAGCTGGCAAAGCCGTGAAACAAATGATCTGCTAAAGCAATTAGTTGCCGACAGGAAAACGGTCGTCTCCTTAATTACAACATTAAAGGCTGATCAATTGCCCCGATCAGGTATCCATCCCAAATTTGGTAAATTGAATATCCCGGATTGGGTGGAATTTTTCTTGTTGCATGAAGCGCATCATCTGTTTAGTATTTTTCAGTTGGTGAGGTCAAGGGCTTAATATAAAATTCATTATTTTCCCCCAATAAGTAATCCCTTATTATATTTAACTCTTTTGGCTCACCACCAATTTTTTGAAACGGATTTAGATGCTAAAATTTCATTGTTCATAATTTAAGAATGATTGTTAAGCCAATTGCATTATTTGCGGGCCGGTAATTCTTTTAAGCGTTTTCACGTACTTGTATTCCATTTTCCTGGTATACGTAGTAAAAGTATTACCACCTGCTTTAAATAATTTTCTGTGTGCAAACCACACCAGTGACGAAGTGGCATAAAAGAAATATTTGTATGCTATTTTTCGCCAGCCTTTAGAGAAATTATTTTTGCCATCAAAAATAATTGCCAGCCTTTCTGTTTGAAAGATGATATGGTGCGCCTCATCTATCAATATGTCAGTGCAGATGTCTTTTAGCAATTCACATCCGGTGGCATCTTTAAGTGCCTGGTAAAATATTTGCGCGGTGCTTTCCACTATAATCACTGCCAGCGTCCATAGCTCCATATTAGTATTAAAATATCTCACTTTCCTGAATAGGCTGTCGCCCCAGTCTTGCTTAATTCTCGCCTGACCGATGCCATCCAGGTATCGACCTAAATTATAGCCGTGCTTTTGCTCTTCCTTTATAAAAAGCTTCACTGCATCTACATATTTCGCGTCCCCAATTTTACATGCATATTTTTCAGATGCGGCTATCAGGTGTTTCCCTTCTGATGTTTCGCCCAATTGCCAGGCCTGTAGCGAAGGCAGGATCGTGACGATTTCTTTTGGAGTGATCACCGGCTTTAAACTCCAGTTTACTCTTTTTTCGGTTGCATTTACCTTGAAATGCGCGATCCAATAATTACTTGTGTGCATAATTTAATTGCTGATTGTTTGTTTAAAAGTACTTTGTTTTTCAAAGTAAATAAATAAAAAAAATTATGTTGATTTTTGGTGTTTAATTAATTGTTCTAATGTATCCAGGTGTTCTTTAAAAGCCTTTTTACCTATAACGGTGGCCTCATAATTGGTATTGGGTTTACGGCCCAGGAAAGATTTATGCACCACGATGTATTCCTCCTTTTCCAGGGCTTTTAAATGCGAGGCCAGGTTACCATCGGTAATATTCAGCAGATCCTTCAGCGAGTTAAAGTCGTACCGTTCATTGGCAGCCAGCACGCTCATGATCTGTAACCTTACCCGGTTCTCAAAGGCTTTATCAAGTTTATCAAAGGATATCTTCACCTATCGTATTTTAAGTACATCATGCCGCCATAAATAATATGCAGCACACCAAAACCAAGAGCCCAAAATAACAATCCGTAGCTGGGTAAACAAGCGGCAATTAAGCCTAAAGCAATTTCGCATAAACCGAGATATTTAACATCGGTAAAGGTGAAATTGCTGGCGCTGACTAATGACAGCCCATAGAAAATAAGTGATGCGGGCGCGACGATGCCATAAGAGCCGTCGTACATGAAAATGAGTATTAGTAGCCCCCCTGTTAGTAATGGTATGGACATGTGAAATAGCAGCGATTGGCTAATCTTACCCCAAATTGGCTGCCCCTTTCGCTTTGCTTGTCTGCTGCTTAATATTATTGCAGTTACAACGGATGCAAGCAGTACTAAAATACCTAACAACAATAAGGAGTAAATATTAATAATTGACTGAATACCTTCTGCTATAAAATAATGCGAATTGTGTTTGACCGGATAATCGCCAGCATATAAGATATAATAAGCGACACCCGAACCTATCGATGCATAAATCCCCGCCAATATCCCCGATAACCCGCTAAGGGAGATGAACTTTGAGGAGCGTTCCATCAGTCCCCTGATGGCAGCCAGCTCATCGTGAATTTCTTTTTCTTCCATTAAAAGCACTTTGTTTTTCAAAGTAAATTATTATAAATTTGATTTCCAAATATTTAATCAAATAAACCAAATTATTTTTATACCAAATATGGAAAGAAGGGTAAAATATATAGCTGTAGCCTTGGTAGCCATACTGTTAAGCATCGCTTCCTATTATCTATTTTATGGCTGGTATAATGTTTTTCCCTGGGCCGTTGTTGCTTTGACGATAGGTTACTTTAGTAAAAGTCGTAATGAAAGCATAATTAACGGCACCATATTTGGCTACCTTTTATTCCTGGTGTATATTTATTTAGGCTATAAGGGAAAAACGGATACAACAAGTTTTATCCATTTTATTCTTTTTAATTTATTTTTTAGCGTGGTTGGTTCAATTGCCGGTATTGTGGGGTCGTTTTTAGGTAATTTGTTTAAACGGAAGTTGAGGAGATAGAAGTTGGCACT
>JANYAB010000713.1 GCA_025355225.1 Bacteroidota bacterium | reverse complement strand
GCAGAGCCAACTCCTTTATAGTCTATTATTAAAATGGAAAGTGAAGGATAGATCAGGTCGCCTTTAAACTCAAAGCTGCCGTTAACGCTTTGTGCCGAATCTAATATTTTGTTCGACCCAAGCTGGTAGCCCAAATAAATTTTAGCATTAAGGTTGCCAAATTTACCAACCACATTGAAAGGGACCGGAACCTGTGAAAATGCCAGTATCGGCAAGGATAACAACAGGCAAAAAAGTAATTTCTTCATTCGAATATTCAGATATTGAGTTTTGATAACGTTTATTTTGTTAATGAATTGTGAATCAGTTTAGTTTTTGAAAGGTGCGCCACCACAAATCGGGCATCTCACCGGCAACCGCGGTTTTATAATCATCGTAACGGCACGGCACCAAATGGAAGCGCTCATTCATAGAGCCACCTGCCGGGTATGGTACCTGCATCCACCAACGGTCTGATTTTTTGCTCTTCACAAATACCACCTCATGATCTTCGTGCTTTAAGCTGGTTTTATAGATCAAATATTGTGATTTTGGATTAAGCGGAAAGTCCCGTTTACGGTTATAAAACCCATCAATAAAATACCATATCATTTGTGCCAGCAGCGTTGCCGTTTGCCCGTTACTATCGTAAGCCGGGTTAAATTCATAGAATCCTACCGAACTCAATTTATCATTAAAACCGGCATAGCGGGCTATCTGGCAGGCTTCTTCCCCATAAAAGCCATTCGGAGTGGCATTGGCATTGCCCATGGCATCTGACGAGCGCACAGCACCGATGTCAAAACTGATCATACTGGCATTACGGATAACAGGCTCCGCAACGGCTACCTGGCCGCTTATCTCACCAAGCCGGTGTGCGTCAAAAAATAGCTTGTCCATTACCCGCAAACTTTCCTGACTTGAAAAATAAGTTTGATAACCCAGGTTACTGTAATTGAACAGGTAATTGGGCTCGTGCAAAAATATTTTGTTGAGGTACGATTCCGAAGTTGTTTCAATGCTCTCCAAATTTGTATCATCGTCGAGGTCGAAACGCGAATCCACAACAACCAGGTCTACTTTTTGGTCCAGGTCCTCATAGGCCATATATTGGGCATAGGTAATATCCTGGCCGCCACCAATTATTATTGGTACAATATTTTTTCTGATAAGTTCGGCAACCACCGTTTTAACCGCAAAATAGGTATCGGTTATGGTTGCACCCTGGCGTATGTTACCGAGATCGACAATTTTGGTTTTGTAACCGCCTTCAAAAAGCTGGTACAGTTTCTCGCGTACGTAATCGGGCCCGAGGGCGCATCCGGGGTTATTAATGGCATTACGATCATCCTGCACACCGATAATTGCAATATCTGTTTTTTGCTCCAGGTCGGGAAAATCAACAGAAAAATGTTTTATCTTCTCCCCTAAATGACTGGCATAGTAACCATTTTTGGGAACTATATTTTTCAGGGTGATCGGCGTAAAAAAATCTGATAAAGACATTTTAATTTGAAAATTTACTAATTTGAAGATTTGAAAATTGCCGAATCTTCCAATACAATTTTATAAAGGCAAACATATTCAAATTAAAACTTCAATGCACTAAAAATATAAACATCTTCATAATTTGAAAATTGGCTAATTTGAGGATTTGAAAATGCCAATATCCTCAAGCAAATTTTATAAGTAAACATCTTCAAATTACCACATTTTCAAATTATCAAATCATCTTCAAATTATCACATCTTCAAATTTTCAAATTAATAGCATCTTTGCATAAATCATTTTCAAATTACCACATTTTCAAATTTTCAAATTAAAAAATATGATACTGGTTACAGGCGCAACGGGTTTCCTGGGTTCGGAAGTGGCAAAACAACTGGTGCTGATGGGCAATAATATCCGCTGCACCAGGCGTATCACCTCTGTTATACCCACTCAGTTGGCTCCCTTTACAGAAAATATTGAATGGGTGGAAGCCGACCTGCTGGATATTTTTTCGCTCGAAGATGCGCTGACTGGGGTAAATCAGGTGTACAACTGCGCTGCATGGGTATCATTAAAGCAAGCCGATAAAGAGCCCATGATCAATACGAATGTTACCGGCACTGGTAACCTCGTTAATTTATGCATTCAAAATAGCATCAGACTGGTGCATGTAAGCTCGGTTGCTGCTATTGGCGACGCTAAACCGGGCGAACTGATCAATGAAAAACATCATCTTGACCAGGCTACCGAAAAGGATGGATATGCCATATCCAAATTGGAAAGCGAGATGGAGGTTTGGCGCGGGATTGCTGAGGGCCTGGACGCGGTAATCGTAAATCCCGCCATAATTCTTGGGGCTAATGCGGGTACCGAAGGGAGTGGCGCCTTATTTGAAACCGTTAGGAAAGGATTAAAATTCTACACCAACGGCAGCGCCGGATTTGTTGATGTGGAGGATGTAGCCAAATGTATGATCGCACTGATGAAGAGCGACATCCATGCAGAGCGTTTTATCATCAGCGCTGAAAACCATCCTTATAAAGAGATCACCTCCGACATAGCTGTAGGTTTCGGCATAAAACCACCAGCCACTTTGGCCAAACCCTGGATGATGGGACTGGCCTGGCGTGGAGCTGCTTTGGCAGCCGCCATCACCCGTAAAGCCCCCTTGCTGGATAAAGTATCCGCACAGGCTGCTACGGTAGTGAAAAATTTCGATAACACTAAGATCAAAAAAGCGATATCCATTGAGTTTAAGCCGATCAGTACGACGATTGCGGAGGTATGCGAAAGACTGAAAGGGCCAAACAACCTGGCTGTTAAATGAGGACAATGAAGAAGTTTTTACTATTGGCTTTATTGATCTGCGGCTGCATAAGCCCGCACGAGCAATCCGGAGCCAACAAGGCCGCCGAGGATTATATAAGAAAAATGCTGGATAACCCCAACTACTTAGAGTCGGTTTCCTTTACTGAATTAGAAAAGAAACGATACCCGACTGCGCTCGATACTTCGCTAACTGATGCCAATATAGGAAGGGACGACTATAAAAAAATGCAAAAATTTGTCGACAGCGAAAATGGCGTACGGCCTGATATATCAATGAATAATACAAGAGACTTTGATAATATTAAACACGGCAGGTTAAACTATTATGCATTCGTTTATACTTTTAGGATCGACTCGGCCGGATATAAAAAATTAATGAAGTACCGGTTTGAATTAGACTCGATGAATAATGTTCTTAACGCAAAAGACATTACACATGATTGGGACGGAATGCGATCTGAAAAAAACACACATTAATTAGTTGACGTTACCCGGCCATTGTCCGCAATTTCAAGTCCGGATTCCGGAAAGTCAGTTTCTGTCAGCAATTTAATGTGCTTCGCTACCCGGTTTTGCGAATCGTGCACTAACCCTTTTTCGTGCGTTTGTCTGAAGGAGATAATATTTGCGCTTATAAATGCGCCTTTTTTATCCAGGTACACTTTTAGTAGGGGGGCCATACCGGAAACGCCGATCACACTAACACACTTATACGTACAAAAGTTACCGAGACTGTACGCGATCAAACGCCCCTTATACATTTCGAATGCCCGGCATACGTGAGGGCCGCTACCCAAAACAACATCCGCACCCGCGTCAATAGCGGTGTGTGCAAAGGCATGTACATCGCCGCGTTGGCCGTTCATGTACGACTCGATCTTAAAAGGAATATGTTCATAAGCCGGACCTTCGGCCCCGCCATGAAAAGATACGATAAGAATATCACATCGTTTTTTAAGACGACGCAGAATATGCGAAGTGTTTTCAGAGTCGAGCATGGGCACGGTGTAGGCGTTGGGTGCAAAGGCACAGAAGCCATATTTTATACCTTTGATCTCAAAAACAGTTGTTGGGTAGCTTTGTAATCCAGCATAATGGATGCCGTATTTGTCTAAGGCTTTGGTTGTGCTTATCCAGCCGTTTTCTCCAAAATCAGTGATATGGTTATTGGCAATACTAAGCAGGTTAAAACCGGCATCCTTTAAAACCCCACCGTAGCATGCAGGCATCCTGAACAAATAAGCGCTTTCCAGTTTTTTTTTGTGCGACGCCGGTGCCCCGGAATCGAGCAGGGTGCCCTCCAGATTGCCAAATACAACATCGGCCCCCTTCAGGTATTTTAAGATGGGGTTAAAGCTATTTTTTGCGCTGTCGGGTGGTAGTTTGCTGCTATCCGGGAACGAAGAGCCAAGCATTATATCGCCCGTTGCTGCTATACAGATCGTATCCGGGGTCGAATTCTGTACTACGCTGATTTTTTTGGGTGGTTTTGGCTTTTTATCGTCAATCGGATTGCCCGCAACGGATGATTGTCGTTTGCATGAAGCCAGCGGCAAAGTCAGACCAATTGCGATAAGCAACAAATATATCTTCATGACAAAAAAAATCCTTTCGGTTTGCGAAAGGATCGGTTTAGAGCGAATTACTTAACGTTATCGTCCGGCGAGTTTTCCAGCTGCTGTTTAAAAGCATCCAGCAGGCGGCCTCCCCTATAAAAATAACGGCTATAATACCCATCATCCAGGCTATTGATAGCTACACCTCTTGACGAGGCATGTGCAAACTTGTTGTTGCCTAAGTAGATGCCGACATGGCTTATACTGCGGCTGTGTATTTTAAAGAAAACCAAATCGCCTTCCTGCAACTCATCTTTACGTACAGGACTTACCATTCTGAAAATATCACGCGAATTTCGTTTAATAGCGAGATTAAATACTTTGTTATATAATTCCTTTGTAAATGCCGAACAATCAATACCCTTTCTCGAGTCTCCGCCGAAATGATATGGTGTGCCAATCCAGTCGTATACAAATTGAAAAAGTTTCACATTGGAAGTGGTCGACAAGGCGACACCCATAATTTGCGAGAAATAGTCTTTTATTAAACCGTCCTGTTCATCAGGAGCTTTGTCGGTAGGTTGAACAGTGGTGCTTTTGGTTTGGGCTTGTGTAACAAGTACACTGAGGCTTAGGGCAATCGCGAATATTATTTTCTTCATTTAATTTTTCTTGTTGTTATTAGGGTTCCAACAGAGTGCTTATTAAATAGGACAGTTTGTTTATTGTCGACCACAAAACTATTCTAAATTTTTATAATTACAAATAAATGACACCTTTTTTTGAAATATCATAATCCCTTATACGGACGAAATATAAATATAGTTACACAATTAAAAAACTTAACTATTAGGTACTGTGACACTTAAGGTAGTTAATATTTATACCTTAAAGGTCATTTAGTTATGTAAAAAAAAATCAGGAAGCTCAACCGGCAATCAACAGGCCTATTTGTTTTAACCGTCTTTCATAATCCGAAAAATGCAACGGTTACTTTGGACTTTTAACCAAAATGCCTATTCCTCTTATTATTATTTCCTTAAAAATTTTTCCTTCAACGAAACTATAAATAATCCCTGCCGTTTAAATATCCAACGAGCCCCATATGGGTTCAGATCGCATGAAGTCAATTGACGAATTATTTAACGAATGCAAGAGCATTCAACAAGATATCAAAAGCTTATTATTAGACCATTACCGGTTCGATCATGGTCTTAAGAAACAATTGAACGTTATTAGTACAGTCCACGAATTACGCGATAACCTGGCCCTCAAACAAAGGGAGATCAGGGAAAGAAAATCGATCTGATAAAACTATCGGAATTTCATATATCTGTGTTGGCCCATTTTCATCGGGTTACCTAAATTTAGACGCGATGCATCGCGTCTCTACCAAATATCCTCAAAACATGCATTTAATAATCCGTTGATTTATTAATTGTCATCTTATAAAAAAATATCTTTCTAACAAATTTGTTGCGGTTTCGATATTTTCACAGATATAATTAGATTTGCGCTTTCTCTAAAGAAATTGATCGTTCAACAAATGAGTTCAATCGAAATAAATAAAGACACTTACTTGATGTGGTATGAGTCTATGCTCTTAATGCGCAAGTTCGAAGAAAAAGCCGGACAATTATACGGACAGCAAAAAATAAGGGGATTTTGCCATTTATATATAGGTCAGGAAGCTGTGCTTGCCGGGGCCATGTCGGTATTGAAACACGAGGATAGTATGATCACCGCTTACCGCGATCACGCGCATGCTATTGCCAAAGGAGTTCATATCAACGCGATAATGGCCGAACTATACGGCAAGGCTACCGGATGCTCAAAAGGCAAAGGCGGTTCCATGCACATGTTCGATAAGGAAAATCACTTTTATGGTGGCCATGGTATAGTTGGCGGACAGATCCCGCTGGGCGCTGGTGTTGCTTTTGCCGAAAAATATAAAGGCACCGAATTTGTAAACGTAGCCTACATGGGCGACGGCGCCGTACGTCAGGGTGCATTAACCGAAACCTTTAATATGGCCGCGCTGTGGCAGCTGCCGGTAATATTTGTGTGCGAAAACAATGGTTATGCCATGGGTACCTCG
The DNA here is from genome assembly GCA_025355225.1 of Bacteroidota bacterium. GTDB lineage: Bacteria > Bacteroidota > Bacteroidia > Sphingobacteriales > Sphingobacteriaceae > Mucilaginibacter. The sequence continues at coordinate 9,082 of JANYAB010000713.1, read as the reverse complement.
GTTGAGCGTACCACTATTCAAACGGATATTTACAAGCTGGGGCTACCGTATGGCATCCCATCGTCGCCAGTTGACGGCATGGACCCTGTAGCGGTGCATAACGCGATGGATGAGGCTGTGCAGCGAGCCCGCGCAGGTGAAGGACCAACTTTCCTGGAGATGCGCACGTATCGCTATAAAGGCCACTCAATGTCTGATCCACAAAAATACCGCACCAAAGAGGAACTGGAAAGTTACAAAGCGAAAGATCCGATCGATTTAATAAAACAGGCTATTTTAACTGAGCAGTATGCTGATGAAAAATGGTTTGAAGATATGGATGCTAAAATAAAGGCCGAAGTAGAAGAATCTGTAAAATTTGCAGAGGAGTCGCCATGGCCGGAAGCGTCTGAACTGTATACCGATGTGTATGTAGAAAAAGATTATCCTTTTATTAGAAGCTAACCTTATAATTATTATTAGATTTAAAAAACTGTTCATCACTACTATATGGCCGAAGTAATTAAAATGCCCAAAATGAGCGATACCATGACCGAAGGGGTATTGGCGAAATGGCATAAAAAAGTGGGCGACAAGGTAAAATCGGGCGACGTACTGGCCGAGATCGAAACTGACAAGGCCACGATGGATTTTGAATCGTACCAGGATGGCACCTTGTTATACATCGGTGTAGAAGAAGGTAAAGCTGTTCCGGTTGATGCAGTTATCGGTGTGATTGGTAAAGAGGGCGAGGATTATAAAGCGGCATTAAGCGCAGATAGTGCAACAGCCCCCCAACCCCCTGAAGGGGGAGCTTCTAAGCCAGCTGCCGAAGAGAAAAAAGAAGATAAGCCTGTTGAAGAAAAAAAACCTGCTGCAACCGCGGCGCCGAAGGTTGATACCTCCAAGATACCGGCCACAGTAATTCGCATGCCCGCCCTGAGTGATACCATGACGGAGGGTGTGATCAATAAATGGAATTTCAAGGTTGGTGATAAAGTAAAATCCGACGACTCGCTGGCCGATGTGGAAACAGATAAAGCGACCATGGAGTTAGTGGGCTACGAGGAAGGAACACTTTTATACATAGGCCCTAAAGAAGGTGAAGCCGCCCCTGTAAATGGCATTATCGCCATTGTAGGTAAGGAAGGCACTGATATTACACCGCTGCTGCAAGATGATGGGGCTGGTTCTGAATCAGTAGCAGCTGAAAGTAGCAGTAGCAGTGACACCGCCGCACAAGAAACTGCTCCTGCCAGTGCAACTACTACTGCAACTTCTTCCACCGACGACAGCCGCGTAAAAGCATCTCCATTGGCTCGCAAGATAGCTAAGGATAAAGGCATTAACCTGAATGATGTAAAAGGCTCTGCCGAAGGCGGTCGTATCATCAAAAAAGATGTGGAAGAGTTTAAACCAGCGGCGCCTAAAGAAGTAGCAGCAGCGAGTAGCAGTAGAACTCCTATTTCGACTGCTACTGCAACTGCTCCTGCCGCTATTCCTCAATATACCGGCGAAGAGAAATATACCGATAAACCGGTTAGTCAGATGCGTAAGGCCATCACCAGGCGCTTGTCTGAAAGCTTTATCATTCCGCATTTCTACGTGACCATTACTATAGATATGGATCAGGCAGTAGCGGCGCGTGCCAAAATGAATGATTTTGCCGCTGTTAAAATATCCTTTAACGATCTGGTGCTAAAAGCCTGCGCCGTTGCCCTGAAACAACATCCTGCTGTAAATTCATCATGGATGGGCGAAAGTATCCGTACAAATGAGCATGTGAACATCGGCGTTGCTGTTGCTGTAGATGAAGGCTTGCTGGTACCTGTGGTACGTTTTGCCGATGGTAAATCATTAAGCCGTATCTCTGCCGAAGTAAAAGACTTTGCCCAAAGGGCCAAAGCTAAGAAACTGCAACTGCCCGAAATGGAAGGCTCGACCTTTACCATATCTAACCTGGGTATGTTTGGGGTGGACGAGTTTACAGCTATTATAAACCCTCCCGGTGCATGTATATTGGCCGTTAGCGGTATACAGCAAATACCGGTTGTTAAGAACGGTGCAGTAGTCCCCGGCAATGTAATGAAAGTAACCCTTACCTGCGACCACCGCGTGGTTGATGGTGCAACAGGTTCTGCGTTCCTGCTAACACTTAAATCGTTGCTGGAAGAGCCAGTGAGATTGTTAGTTTAGTTTAGAATCAAGATTTAAGAATCAAGATACAAGAGCGATGGGTGTAGACCTGTCGCTTTTTTTGTGCCGACCTCCCGAACTTGTTTCGGGAACCCATAGGACAGGCTGACCTTGTAGCCGCTGTTTAGCGTAATAGAGCCTGAATTATTCGCCCCTTAACTTAGATTATTTTAAGGTTGTAAAAAAACAGATTATCAAGTATCTTTGATTTATGACTACAATAACCCTGCAAGTTCCTGAAAAAGCCAAAAGCAGGCTGACAGCAATCGTGAAAGAACTGGGTGGTGAAATCATTTCAATATCCTCAGATAAACAGGCATCTAAAAAGGCAAAACTTCTCAATGAAATAAAACAAGGATTAAAAGATGTAAAGGAAATCCGCGAAGGAAAAACGAAGCCTTATTCTATGTCTGATCTTTTCGATGGCAAATAATGTACGCCTTACTGCGTTTTTCTTAAAAAAAGCCAAACGACTTTTAAAAAAGTACCATACGCTACAAACTGGTTTGGAGAAATTGGAGCGGGATCTTATCAGAAATCCCAAAATGGGGGATAGTTATGGTTCAAATATTTACAAAGTAAGACTTGCAGACGAATCAAAAGGGAAAGGGAAAAGTGGCGGGTTTCGGATCATTACCTATCTTATAGAAGAAAACACGGAATCCACCGATATTTATTTAATTACCATATTCGATAAGTCCGAAGAGGCGTCCATTGATAAGGATGACATAAAAGAGATCATTAGATCTGAAGGATTAATTTAGCCCTTTCAAAAAACTGGTCCTGCAAGAAAACAATCTCCATGACATTTGCTGACAAAGTGATCCAATTTAACAAACAACTGGAATATACGGGAGCTAAACTGCCACCTGGCATACGTATTATGAACCCTTTTCGGGAGCATGAGCAAACGATGGGTATCTCTGAAAAATTTTATCATAAATATTATAACGATAATAGCCCAAGGCATATCATATTGGGTATTAACCCGGGCAGGTTTGGCGGCGGACTGACCGGTATCCCTTTTACCGACCCCAAACGTTTAAAGTCCGAATGTGACATCGATTATGACGGAAAAGCAGCGCACGAACCATCCTCTGTTTTTGTGTATGAAATGATCCATGCTTATGGAGGTGTTGAGGAATTTTATAAAAAATTCTATATCAATTCCCTTTGTCCGCTTGGCTTTACTACTATGGACGATAAAGGAAAAGAAAAGAATTACAACTATTACGACAGCAAGGAACTCGCCAATGCAGTTAGCGGTTATATCATCGAAAACATTAAAAAGCAGATTAGTTTGGGGGTGATCACTGATATCTGTTTTTGTTTTGGAACAGGTAAAAACGAAACCTTTCTTCGCAAATTAAACGAAGAGCATGGTTTTTTTAAGAAAATAATAGCGCTTGAACATCCCAGGTTTATAATGCAATATAAAACAGCTATTAAGCAATTTTATATTGATAAGTATGTATCGGCTTTTAGAGAGGCCGGAGATTAGCCCTAACAATAAACCTTTGTTATTCTTATAACCCTCCGTTTCAGCTAATCAGTCAGGTCTTGTGCCAGCTTTACCCTTTCCGTTAATTTTCAATAATGAGCGGGAAATTTTACATTTCCATAAGCGGCTAAAAAATTTTATTTTGTCGCCCCGAAATGAACTTTTTTAAAAGGCCAGTTAAAACCGATACCCTAAATGACGAAGCGCAGCTGGACAGTTACCGTAAAAGCGGTGATGTGTTGGTTTTGGGTAAGTTATTTGAAAAATACGTGCCTTTGATATACGGCGTTTGTTTAAAGTACCTGAAGGATGAGGAAACTTCGAAGGATGCGGTAATGGGGATATTTGAGGAACTGATTGTAAAAGTTAAACAGCACGATATTAAACAGTTCCGTAGCTGGGTGTATGTACTAAGCCGTAATTATTGCCTGATGCAATTACGTGCGGGCAAAAAAACGGAGCAAGTTCCTTTGGATGATGTTATGGAATTTATCCCTTTTTTGCATCCTGAAGATAATGGCAAGGAAGAAGCATTAAAAGCATTGGAACTATGTATAGCTCAATTAAATAGTGCACAACAAACGAGCATCAGCCTGTTTTATATACAGCAAAAGTGTTATAAAGAGGTTGCGGATATTACGGGTTTTAGCATGAATGACGTTAAAAGCTATATACAAAATGGGAAGCGTAACCTGAAAATTTGCCTGGAGAAGAATAGTGAGTAAGAAAAAAGACATAGCACAGATCAGGAAGTACCTTAAAGGGGAGCTTGATGGCCCTGCCATGCACGAGCTGGAAAGGCGCGCACAAGATGATCCGTTCCTGATGGATGCGCTTGAAGGATATGAGCAGGCGGGGAACGATCAGCAGGCAAATTTAGATGACCTGGCCAGCCGGTTACACCAGCGATTAGAAAGAAAGGAGCGCCGAATAATTCCCTGGGGGTCCATTTCGATAGCCGCTTCGTTATTGATTTTGCTTGGGGCAGGCCTTTGGGTATTCACCGGCAATCAACAGCCTGCAAAACCAGCGAGGATAATAGCCCAGGCAGAGCAGCCTGTTATTCAGGAAAAGACGAACGCAAAACCATCTGCTGCAGAGGAAAATGATACCACTATAAACAATGCCAAAGTCGATCAAACGGCCGCTAATCAAAAAAAACTACCGGCCTCAGCGAACAATGCTGCGTTAGCCGTCGAGGCGGATGCTGTCGCGGCGGAAAACGCACCTTCGCTTTCTGAGCCAATTAGTGCTGCCACTAGTAAGACTTTAAAACGCTTTAAAGCGGACAAGGACAGCACATCGATAAATGAACTGGTTGTATCAAATTACAAGTCGTCGAAACTGGAGAAGGATACCGCCATACCAACAGTATCAGATTTAAACGTGGTAAAGAAAACTCCGGCAAGCAGTCCAGCCCAAATATTACAGGGTAAAGCTCCAGGCGTGACTGTTACGATTACCCAGGCAGATCCCAGGAGTAATGCAGCCCTGCGTTCAATGGGGTTAAATGTTACGCCTCAACCGATGGCTAATGCGGATAAAACATTTTCAAAATACAAACAAAGAGATACAACGGCACTAAACGAAGTGACGGTAACAGGTTATGCTACACAAAGAAAAAAAGATGTAACAGCGAGCGTAACTACAGTTACTCCACAGGCAATAGGTACAAATAAAACCATTACCGGCAAAGTAATTGGAAAAGACGATGGACAGCCCATTATAGGTGCTACGGTAAAATTGGCCGGTGCGGGTTTTGGGGTGGTTACAGATGTAAACGGAAAATTCGTATTACCCAACACATTGGGCAACCAGTCAATAACTGTTGCTTACATAGGCTATGCCCCGAAAAAGGTAACGCTGAATGGCAGGGATTCATTATTAAATATAGCCCTTGATCCTACCCATAGTTCGCTTAACGAAGTTGTGGTGGCAGGTTACTCTAATCAAAATAGTGACAAGGAAGTTGTTTACGAAAATGCTCACCCGGGCGATGGCTGGTCTGCGTTCAGAAAATATATCAATGACAAAGCGGTGTCGGCCGATGGTAAAACCGGTAGAGCCAGAATATCATTTACTGTCGAGGCAGATGGCAGTTTAAGCCACTTCAGGATAATTAAAAGCTTAAGCACGGCCGCCGACCAAAAGGCAATTGACCTGCTAAAATCAGGCCCTGGCTGGGTTAGCGCCACCGACAGGAAACCAACGGTTGTTAGGGTCAATGTAAAGTTTCATTAAATAATGGCGTAGGCTTTTCCCGTAGCGATGGGTTTGAAACCCATCGCTGTACAGACATTTAATAATTTTAATTTCAAAACAATTCTATGCCACAAAGTTATTCAGCATTATGGGTACATATGATTTGGTCTACTAAAAATCGCGAACCGATATTAATCCCTTCTTTGCGGATAGAAGTTTTCAAAGTAATTAAGACGATTGCCGACGATTTCGAAATTTATTTAGATTGTATCAATGGTGTTGAGGATCATGTTCATCTCCTGGTCAGGTTGAGGACGGATCAATCTGTTGCTGATGTTGTAAAAACAATTAAAGGCAACTCGTGGGAACATTTTAAAAATGATCCTAAAACCTACGTTTCATGGCAGGATGGGTTTGCGGCATTTTCCGTTAGCCCAGCCAATCTTAAAAGAGTCCGAAATTATATTTATAATCAGGAAAAACATCATCGAAACAAAACATTCAGCGAAGAACTAAAAGATATTAAAGAGGATATTAAATTAAAAAGCAATTAGCGTTTATATCACTTATAGCGATGGGTTTGAAACCCATCGCTATAAGTGATAACTAAAAATATTTCGTAGTTTAATTTCCAAAATAACATTATCTATGTAACGCGATAAATTTACTGCTGATCAATTCCATGCCAGAAAAAAGAAGATTATTGGAACTCGATGCTTTAAGGGGATTTGCTGCTTTTGGCGTTTGCCTTTTCCATTTTGGTCTTTTTAAATTCGGCGTGGCAGGCGTTGATCTGTTCTTTGTTATTAGTGGCTTCGTAATTTATATGTCCATTAGTAATTCTGACAGCATAAAAGACTTTATGGCCTCAAGGTTTATAAGGCTATTCCCATGTTATTGGCTTTCAATATTAATAGCCATTATCGCAATGCGGCTTTTAACACATCATTTGATCCATTATAAATGGAATTTCGTTTTGGGTAACCTGTTAATGCTCCAACCGGTATTCAAAACAAAAGACCTTGTCGGCGCTTACTGGACTTTGTATGTCGAGCTCACTTTTTATATTTTGATGAGCTTGCTATGGTATTTTAAACAATTAAAAAAAATTGAATTGATAATCCTGGCAGGATTGCTTTTCATGACCATATTCAACGGAACACATTTAATATTACATGGGATCTCACCACAATACGACCGCCTTTTTACGATATTAAGATCATTGCTGCCGCTCTTTTTTAGTCACTTTAATACTTTTTCTGCCGGGATACTCTTTTATATCATTTATACAAAAGGGAATAATGCATTCAGATTCTCACTACTGATACTTTCGTTCTGCATCACGGCTATTGCTCATGGTGATAGCGCGATGATAAAAAATTATTTAAACGTCTATGAACATCTGATCGCACTTTTATTTGTTTACCTAATATTCCTATTGATCATAATAGATAAACTACCCTATTTAAAGTTTAAGTACCTGGTTGTGCTGGGCAATATTTCTTATGCACTATACCTGATTCATCAGTCGTTAGGAACGGATATCAAAGCATTATTGATGCCTCGTCTTGGATTATTTCTTTCAAATACAATTGCGATCTCTGCAGTTATAATTTTCTCGTTACTGATAACTTATTACTTTGATATTCCATTACGTCATTGGTTAAAGAAAAAGTACCGCGATCATGTAAAAAGAAAGGCAGTGCTACTAAAAGCCGGCGCAGGGGTTTAACTAGTTCTGAGTAAAAAGTCTTAAGTTGCTGTCTAATTTTTATTCTTATCCGCAAAAGAAAATACTTTTTGAAGTAAGGGTGTTGGCCTGGCAGATATATTCTGACGGATGTTCAGCTCCTCGTTGGCAATTTCAACAAATAAGCCGTCGATCGCTTTTTGAGTAGCATAGTCTGTAATATCAGGGTTAACATGCTTTACAAACGGAAGTTTATTATACTCGCCCGCTGCGGTGCCGTAATATTTTGTTGCACCCACTTTATTTAGGCTGGCTTGTATTACTGGTCTGAATTTCGCTGTCAGTTCGCCTGTGGTGGTTCGCCTGAAATATTGGGTGGCCGCGTCCCTTTGGCCCATCAAAATACCGGTAACATCCTGCAGGGTCATTTTTTTGATCGCATTAATAAATATGGGTTTGGCATCTTTAGCAGCATCCTCTGCAGCCCGGTTAAGCGAAAGGATCACCTTGTCGCAAAGGTCATTTAAACCCATCCCGCGCAAAGTATGTTCAACTTTCTGCGCTTCGGGAGGAAAAAGTATTTTTATCGATGCATTGCCAAAAAACCCATTTAAAGCCGAAAGCTTATCCGCGCTTTTTGCCGTGCCTTGTTGCAGGGCTTGTTTTAAAGCACCACCAATTTCAAAGGCCGAAGGGGCATCTTGTGGCAAGGTGCGGGTTTTTGAGGGGGCTGAGGGGCTATCAAAACTTGACAGTGTAATACTTAAAAGCAACAACGGAGTTAGCAAAAAGGCTCTTTTCATGATTGTAGTTGGCTAAATAAATCGAAGGCAAAACTAACCTATTAACCTCATTATGGCAAATACTGCCGCGGCAATTAACCCCGAAACAGGTATGGTTATTATCCATGCCCATATAATATTGATCGTGAGCCCCCATCGTACTGCGGACAAACGCTTTGTTAAGCCCACACCTATGATGGAGCCGGTAATGGTATGCGTAGTTGAAACAGGTATGCCAAAGTATTGGGTAAAAAACAAGGTTATTGCACCTGCTGTTTCAGCGCTTACCCCTTCTAAAGGTGTGATCTTCGTGATTCGGGAACCCATGGTTTTAACAATTTTCCATCCGCCAGACATCGTACCCAGAGCAATTGCCGAATAACATGCCAATGGAATCCATCCGGGCATAACACTGCCGGAATGAATAACCTTTGCAGCGATAAGCGCAACATAAATTATACCCATTACTTTCTGGGCATCGTTACCACCATGTGCAAAGCTTAACGCAGCAGAAGACACCAGCTGCATTCTTTTAAACCATTTTTCGGCAGTTGACGGCCTTGAGTTTTTGCTTAAATGTAACACCAAAATAGTCACAAAATAGGCGATGACTAAGCCCATAAATGGTGCTAAAACGATGTAGGCAATTATTTTAATAATGTAAACTGAGTTAATAGCACTTAATGGGCTTGAGCCAAGATATAATGCATTGGTGATGCCGGCGCCTGCAAA
>JANYAB010000695.1 GCA_025355225.1 Bacteroidota bacterium | reverse complement strand
CGAATATTTCCAGCGTTTTCTCTGTTGATATGGGTTCATGTAATAGTCAGAAAATCGGAAAGTCCGGAAGTCCGAAAGCCAGTTTAAAGACTTGAGGCCCGGGGTTGCCGAAATCACGCCCAAATTACATAAAATTGTTATTAGTCTGTAATAGTCCGGAAGTTGGAAAGACTTTCTGTCTTTCCAACTAAAACCTATCTTTGCCCTACAATGTCTGATAAAAAAGTAAGAGTAAGGTTTGCACCCAGTCCTACCGGTGGTCTTCACCTGGGAGGTGTGCGTACTGTTTTGTTCAATTATCTTTTCGCCAAAAAATATAAAGGCGATTTTGTTTTGCGTGTCGAAGATACCGACCAGGGGCGCTATGTTGAAGGCGCCGAAAAATATATAATGGATTGTTTAAACTGGTGCGGCCTGATCCCCGATGAAAGCCCGATAGCAGGCGGCCAATACGCCCCCTACCGTCAAAGTGAGCGCAAAGCCATTTATCGCGAATATGCCGAAAGGCTGGTGTCGCAGGGCCATGCCTACTATGCTTTTGATACGCCCGAAGAGTTGGAGCGTAACCGTAAAGAGATACCAAATTTTCAATATGGGCATGCTTACCGCAATGGCCTACGCAATTCGTTATCCCTTAAAACCCACCAGGTGCAGCAGTTGCTTGATGGCGGCGAACCGCACGTGATCCGCATAAAAATGCCGGAAGACGAGACCATACACTTTTACGACATGATACGCGGAAATGTAAGTTTTGAGACCGGCCAAAGCGACGATAAGGTATTGCTTAAAGCGGATGGCATGCCTACCTATCATCTGGCTGTTGTGGTGGACGATTACCTGATGAAGATAACCCACGCCTTTCGTGGTGAGGAGTGGCTGCCTTCGGCGCCTGTACATCTTTTGTTATGGGAATATTTGGGCTGGAAAGCCGATATGCCCCAATGGGCGCATTTACCCCTGATATTAAAGCCCGACGGGCATGGAAAGCTGAGCAAGCGTGACGGCGCGCGATTGGGGTTTCCGGTGTACGCCATGAACTGGCTCGATGAAAAGACCGGCGACCTTACCCCCGGTTTCCGCGAACTGGGCTTTTTGCCCGAAGCGTTTTTAAACCTGCTGGCCATGCTCGGCTGGAACGACGGCACCGATAACGAAATATTTACGCTGGATGAGCTGATAGAAAAATTCTCGATGGAGAGGGTCCATAACTCAGGGGCCAAATTTGACTTTGAAAAGGCCAAATGGTTCAATGCGGAATGGATTAAGAGGTCGGAAGGCGGAAGTTTGAAGTCAGAGGTCAGAAAAATATTAGGAGATAAAGGGATTGTTGCTTCCGATGATGAATACTTAATATCGCTTATCGACCTGGTGAAAGAGCGTTGTACGCTCCTGCCCGACTTTTATCATCAACTTTCTTACTTTTATGAACAGCCTAAGGAATATGATCTTAATGCCGTAAAACCTAAATGGACCGATGCCAAAACAGAGTTTTTTAAATCATTCATTAGCCTGCTTGGCAAGAGGGAAGATTTTTTAGCGCCTGACCTGGAGCAATCCTTCAAATTCCTGGCCGAAGAAAAGGGTCTTAAAGCGGGTGAACTAATGTTGCCTTTCCGCATTATGCTGGTAGGTGGTAAATTCGGTCCCCATGTGTTTGATATCGCTGCTTTATTGGGTAAGGAAGAAACTATAAAAAGGATAGAGAAGGCGCAGCCCCTCCTAAATCCTCCCCTGTAGGGAGGACTTGCTTTTATGCAATTTTTAAGCTTCTTTTTTAAAGTCTCCCCTACAGGGGGAGATTATTCACTGTTGTCTGTTTTTATAGGAGTTCATGAGGGCTTCGCCGTTTAGAGGGGGCTTAAATGCCCTGCCAGCCTTGTCACCGCGGCTGCTACTACAGCTATCTGGTTCTGTGCTTCCGTCCAGTTGCGCTGCTCGATAGCTTCGCGTATGCCGGGTAGCGTTTTTACGCCATAGCCTGTGTAAAACCCGGGTGCGTAAATTGTGTGCTTATACCAGGGCCGTCTTGGTAACCCCTCGTCAGACAATAATTGCTGCTCGGCCTGGTAAATAGATTTGTTTAGCTGATCATGATTACCTGTCGTTTGCGAAATACGGGCCCATGCGGCTGCAAAATTTTTGGTGCTTTTTTTGAGGGAATCCAGAGCGGTTTTTAATGCGCTGAAGTCAAGATCAGGCACTTCAGACTTAACCCCCGGCGATACCGTATGCTGGTTGGGATCGGCTGCCAGCGTGTAATCATTCGCTTTGATCAGCTGATTTTCAATGGCCGTACTTTCGCGCATACTTTTGGCCAGGTCGATAAGTTCTGTAGCATAGCGGTCAATAGTGGCATACAGGGTCCTGAAGTCAAAGGGCAGCAAATCAGCATCTGCCATCCGCAATGTG
>JANYAB010000601.1 GCA_025355225.1 Bacteroidota bacterium | reverse complement strand
AACTCGCCTTCGGGCTCTGGTAGGCACCAATGGATTGACGGGTTATGTAGCTTGCCTTGTTTTTTTGACAAAACTGCACTTTTAAACACGTCATTCAATATCTTTTCCAGGGCGCCCTGGTGGGTACTCGCAATGACGTTTCATAGAGGAAAACCCATCCTCAAAAACTTTTTCACTCAACCACTTGAAAATCAAAAAATAAGTCCGTACTTTTGCAGTCCTTAAAACAAGCCCGATTTGTGGCTTGTAAGGGATAAAACTGTAAAAAGACAAAAAAGGAAAAATGCCTACTATTCAACAATTAGTTAGAAAAGGTAGAGTAGCTCTGGTTGACAAGAGTAAGTCGCCAGCGTTGGACAGCTGTCCACAGCGAAGAGGAGTATGTACGAGAGTATATACCACTACCCCTAAGAAACCAAACTCAGCAATGCGTAAAGTGGCCCGTGTGCGCTTAACCAACGGTAAAGAGGTGAATGCCTATATCCCTGGCGAAGGACACAATTTGCAGGAACACTCTATTGTTTTGATCCGCGGCGGACGTGTTAAGGACTTGCCAGGTGTACGTTACCACATTATCCGTGGTGCATTAGATACATCAGGAGTTGCCGGTCGTAACCAACGCCGTTCTAAATACGGAACTAAACGCCCTAAACCTGGTCAGGCAGCAGCCGCAGCCGGAAAAGGTGCACCAGCTAAGAAAAAGAAATAATTAGGAGGATAGATAGCAATGAGAAAGTCAAAACCAAAAAAGAGAATTATCCTTCCTGATCCAAAGTTCAATGATACTTTGGTAACAAGGTTTGTAAATAACATGATGTATGATGGTAAAAAATCTACCGCATACGCCATATTTTATAATGCAGTTGAAATAGTTGAAAAGAAAACCAGCGAAAACGGGTTAGATACCTGGAAAAAAGCGCTGAATAACGTTATGCCTGCTGTTGAAGTGAAAAGCCGCCGCGTAGGTGGTGCTAACTTCCAGGTGCCTACAGAGGTTCGCCCGGAACGTAAGGTAGCTTTGGGTATGAAATGGCTGATCAGCTATGCTCGCCGTCGCGGAGAAAAAACCATGATGGAGAAATTAGCCGGTGAGATCATATCAGCCGCTAAAGGTGAAGGTGCTGCAGTGAAGAAGAAAGAAGATACGCACAAAATGGCCGAGGCCAATAAGGCGTTCTCGCACTTTAGATTTTAATTACTGATTTATCGAATTAGTGAATTATTGATTTGGTAATACTGTGCTAATCAAAAATTCATTAATTCGATAATTCAATAACTCAACAATTACAGATGTCAAGAGATCTTAAATATACAAGAAATATAGGTATTGCCGCTCACATTGATGCGGGTAAAACCACCACTACCGAACGTATCCTTTACTATTCGGGCGTGAGCCACAAGATAGGTGAGGTACATGAGGGCGCCGCTACAATGGACTGGATGGCGCAGGAGCAGGAACGTGGTATTACCATCACTTCGGCTGCCACCACCATCGACTGGAAATACAGGGGACAATCTTACCATATCAATATAATTGATACCCCGGGCCACGTGGACTTTACCGTTGAGGTAAATCGTTCGCTACGTGTACTGGACGGATTGGTGTTCCTGTTTTCGGCAGTAGACGGTGTTGAACCGCAATCAGAAACCAACTGGAGGCTTGCAAACAACTACAACGTTGCCCGTATCGGATTTGTAAATAAAATGGACCGTTCAGGCGCTGATTTTTTAAATGTTGTAAAACAGGTAAAATCTATGCTGGGCAGTAATGCCGTTCCTTTGCAATTACCTATCGGCGCTGAAGAGCACTTTAAAGGCGTTGTGGATTTGATCAACTGGAAGGGTATCGTATGGAATGAGCATGATAAAGGGATGACCTTTACCGAAGTGCCTATCCCTGCGGATATGATAGAAGAGGCTACAGAGTGGAGAGAGAAATTACTGGAATCGGTAGCTGAGTACGATGAAGGCTTAATGGAGAAATTCTTTGATGCCCCTGAAACAATTACCGAACGTGAAGTTTTAGACGCTTTGCGTCAGGCAGTTTTAGACGGCAAGATAGTTCCAATGGTTTGCGGTTCGTCCTTTAAAAACAAGGGTGTGCAAACCATGCTGGATTATGTAATGGAATTATTGCCTTCTCCTATGGATGTTGAAGGTATTGTTGGCCATCATCCTGATACCGGCGCCGAAATTATACGTAAGCCATCAGAAAAAGAGCCTTTTGCTGCTTTAGCATTCAAAATTGCAACCGATCCATTTGTAGGCCGTTTGTGTTTTATCCGCGTATACTCAGGTAATCTGGAAGCAGGTTCATACGTGTATAACATGCGTTCTGAAAACAAGGAGCGTATCTCGCGTATTTTCCAGATGCACGCCAATAAGCAAAACCCTATCCCTAATGTTGGGGCAGGTGATATTGCTGCGGTAGTTGGATTTAAGGACATCAAAACAGGTGATACCCTGTGTGACGAGAAACATCCGATCATATTGGAATCGATGAACTTCCCTGAGCCGGTTATAGGTTTGGCAATTGAGCCTAAAACACAGGCTGACGTAGATAAACTGGGAATGGCTTTAGGTAAATTATCCGAAGAAGATCCAACCTTCCACGTAAAAACAGATGAAGAAACCGGCCAAACCGTAATTTCGGGCATGGGCGAGCTTCACCTGGATATCATCATGGACCGTTTAAAACGCGAGTTTAAAGTAGAGGTTAACCAGGGTGCTCCGCAGGTAGCTTATAAAGAAGCAATTACCGGAACTACCCAGCACCGTGAATTATACAAGAAACAAACTGGTGGTCGCGGTAAATTTGCCGATATACAGGTTGTCATTTCTCCTAATGATGAAGGTCAGGTAGGTCTGCAGTTTGTGAATGAGATCAGCGGTGGTTCAATCCCTCGTGAGTTTATCCCGGCTATTGAAAAAGGCTTTAAATCTGCG
>JANYAB010000572.1 GCA_025355225.1 Bacteroidota bacterium | reverse complement strand
ATTCGAAAGTGAACATCAAAAATCTGAAATCAAACATCCGAAACGTCGAAGACCTCTTGAGCACCTATAAAAAACAAACAAAAGCGAAAAATCCGAAATCAAATTCACACCGTTATCGCCGCCTTCACCAAATAAGGCAATATCTCTTTCTGAAATGAAACAAAGTTTTTGCGTACATCCGAGTCGCTAACCGAGGTAAAGGCAAAACTGAATACAATGCTCTTACTGCATTTTATTAAAAAGCGCAGGCGTTGCATATAGGTTTCGTGCTTACGCAACCCACTCAGCTGCATAAATGAGGCAACAAGCATATCTTCAAGTTCATTAGACAGATTTTTAAGAAAATCCTGGGAGTTGGCTGATTCGCGAATAAAGTCCCAGCCAATAAATTCATTACAAACAGTGTAGGAGAGACGGCAGGTTTTCATGATCAGGATATTCAGATGTGCCTCCTCGTCCATTTCTGGCACGTCGCTATGGACGAGATCGTCGACGCTTGCCTTAATGTATTCCATCAGCAACACATGCAATATCTCTTCCTTACTGTTAAAATACTTATAGATGGTAGCTTTAGCTATTTTAGCCTTTTTGGCAATTTCGTTAACACTGGTTTTATGATAACCGAATTTCCGGAATAACTCCTGCGCAGCCCGCTTTATACTTTCTTTTATTTTATCGGCTTCCATGTATCAATTTGATACAAATATCTCAAAATTACTCACATTTACACTATAAGCTTTGAGCGACCGGGTGGCGGGGGCTTTGACGGGGCTTCCGTCGGCTAAGGAAAATTTGGACCCGCTGCAAGGATCAGTACAGGTCAAAGAATTATTATCGAGCGTAACAGCGCAATGGTTTTGCGGCATATAGGTGCTGCAACGGTCATATGCCGCATAACTAAGATCCGACTCGCGATAAATAATCAACCCGGCTATACCATAACCGTTGATTAATACGGCCCCGCCGGGACTGTGCAATGCGCTCAGGCGTGGGTCATTTATATCTGCCTGGAAATTTACCGAAACATTAGGTATAACGTCTCCACTTTTACCGCACGAAAAGCAGGTCGAAATAATTAAAGTCAAAAGGCAAAGTTTCCTTATCATATAATTTCTGATTGAAATTGCTTCAGGAAGCGAACATCATTCTCAGAGAATAAACGCAGATCACGTATCACATATTTTAAGTTGGTGATTCTTTCTATGCCCATGCCAAATGCGAAGCCGGTATATTTCTTACTGTCGATGTTGCAATTTTCCAATACGTTTGGATCAACCATCCCGCAGCCCAATATTTCAACCCAACCGGTGTATTTGCACATGTTACACCCTGCCCCTTTGCAAATAGTACAGCTAACATCCATTTCGGCAGATGGTTCGGTGAAAGGGAAATAAGATGGCCTGAACCTTACCTTGGTGCCTTCACCGTACAGCTCCTGCACGAAATGGTACAGGGTTTGTTTCAGGTCAGCAAAGGAAACATTCTCGTCAATATACAATCCTTCAACCTGGTGAAAAAAACAGTGTGCCCGTGCCGATATAGCTTCGTTACGGTAAACACGACCAGGCATAATAGCCCTGAACGGCGGCTTGCCATTTTCCATCATCCGCACCTGTACGGACGAAGTATGTGTACGCAAGGCAATATCGTCCCTGCCATTATTTTTCTTGATAAAAAAAGTATCCTGCATATCGCGGGCCGGGTGCTCTTCGGGAAAATTAAGGGCCGAAAAATTATGCCAGTCATCCTCTATCTCGGGGCCTTCTGCCACCACAAACCCCAGTCGTTTAAAAATATCAACGATCTCGTTTCGCACCAGCGATAAAGGATGGCGCGAACCTAAATTAAATCCATCGCCGGGAAGAGTGAGATCGATTTCGGATTTAGGCTTTTCGATTTCGAAATTAAGATTTTCCTTTAGCTCAGCATATTTTGTTTCAGCCAATTGCTTAAACTGGTTAAGCACCTTGCCGAATACCCGTTTTTCTTCCGGGCCAACATTTTTAAACTGGTCGAACAGGTCTTTTATAATGCCTTTTGTGCCTAAAAACTTTATGCGGAACGCTTCCAGTTCGTCAGCGTTAGAAGGTGAAAAGGTATTTATTTCTATTGTATATTGATCGATTTGGGCTTGCATTATAATGTTCTTAAAAATTGTTCGGCTGTTAAAACCGTGATGGTCGATTGCTTATAGTCTTTTATATTTCTCGTGATAATTATATCAGCTTTAGCACCCATTGCTGCATAGCATTGAACAGCGTCTTCAAAATCTGAAAAGCCACTTTTCAATGCTAAATCTATAGTTGTTTCTCCTATTTCTATTATAGAAACAATTGATCTAAGGTCTATTAGTAATTGAAATTTATTAGCCCGATCAAATTTATCCAGAAAGTAATGCACATTTACGAATGCAACAGATGATGTTATTGCCTTAAAATGAAGTTGGTAAGCTAAATTAATAATATTCATAGCCGGCAAATAAAATCCCGGCCTTTTTAGTAGCGCATCTAATATTATATCGCTATCCAGAAAGATTTTTTTCACAGACCGTATTTTTCTTCCAGGTGCTTATGATATTCGGCTTTATGATCAAAGTCAGGCACTGGATCACCTGCAATTGTCAATTTCTTTATCCAATCAGGAAATTCATCCTCATTTTTAAGGACAAACGGTTCGTTTTCCATCGTTATTTCTTTTCTGAAAAAATTTTCCGCAATTTTTGAAATACTTGTATGCCTTTTTTTTGCGACTTTTTTCATCTGGTCTATTAGACTGGGTTCAATATTTAAAGTCAATTTCATAATAGTTAATCTATACGTACAAATATAAAAAATCTATACGTATTGTTTAATCATTCTTAAGTCTTTTTCTACCTTTATGAAATGCCAAATGACCTTACCAGTAATATTGCTATCGCAAAAAGTCTTTTTATAAGTCATATTTTTCCTTCAGATATTCATATTTTGCATCCCCAAGGTTAATGTTAGTAGACACCTTTCCTTTTAAAATTCCGGTGAGCGCTTTAATGTCATCAGGTATTTCCATTTCTCTGAGTCTCTTCACAAAATGATCTTCCTGAATCTTTTGTGGCTTAAGACTTAATTTTTTTGTAGATGCCATGATAATTTATTTTATACGTGCAAATATAAAAAATCTATACGTATTATTTTAACACCCCCAACTCTTTACCCACTTTAGTAAACGCTGCAATAGCCTTATCCAGATGCTCCGTATCATGTGCGGCCGATATCTGCACCCTGATGCGGGCCTTGCCTTGCGGTACAACAGGGTAATAAAACCCGATCACATAGATACCTTCATCCAGCATTTTTGCTGCAAACTCCTGGGCCAGTTTGGCATCGTATAACATTACCGGAACTATAGGGTGCACGCCCGGTTTAATATCAAATCCGGCATCCGTCATTTTTTGGCGAAAATATTGGGTGTTTTTTTCCAGCTTGTCGCGCAGATCGGTGGTTTCGCTCAGCATATCCAATACGGCAATTGAGGCGCCGGTTATGGAAGGTGCAAGCGTATTCGAAAACAAATAGGGGCGCGAACGCTGCCTCAGCATATCAATGATCTCCTTACGTCCCGAAGTAAATCCGCCTGACGCGCCACCCAATGCCTTACCTAATGTGCCGGTTATAATATCTATTTTGCCCATCACGTTGTGGTGCTCGTGCGTACCGCGACCCGTTTTACCCATAAAGCCCGAACAATGGCTCTCATCAATCATCACCAAAGCGTTGTACTGTTCGGCCAGCGCGCAAATTTTATCCAACTGAGCGATGGTGCCGTCCATAGAGAAAGCGCCATCGGTTACAATAATGCGGTGCCTGCAATTTTGGGTCGCCTTTAACTTTTCTTCCAGGTCGGCCATGTCATCGTGCTTGTAGCGCTGGCGTTGCGCCTTGCATAAGCGTACGCCATCAATTATGGACGCATGGTTAAGCTCGTCCGAAATAATGGCATCCTGTTCATTAAATAACGGTTCAAAAACGCCGCCGTTAGCGTCAAATGCCGCAGCATATAAAATAGTATCCTCGGTACCGAGAAATTCCGCTATCTTTTTCTCCAGCTCTTTATGTATATCCTGGGTCCCGCAAATAAAGCGCACCGACGAAAGTCCGTAGCCATGTGCGTCCAGGGCATCCTTTGCCGCCTGTATTACTTTTGGGTGTGCCGAAAGTCCCAGGTAGTTATTGGCGCAAAAGTTTATTACATGCTTACCGCCCTGCACTGTAATATCAGCGCCCTGAGGTGAGGTAATAATTCTTTCTCGTTTATATAATCCGGCGTTTTCAATTTCGGCGAGTTCCTGCTCTAAAACCGGCTTAAGGGTAGTATACATAATTTGGTTTTTTGAAAGTGCAAAATTAAGCAATTGCGGGCAATATTCTCATTAGGATTAACATTGGTAATTGATGCAATAACCTCGCAGTACGCCGGCAAACGGTTGGACAATATTTGTGATTTAAATAACAGGCCGTAGTCCGCTTGCGGGAGCTACGGAGAAATTCAAAAATCTCCTCTGTCATCAAATCATAATAAAATAGAAAAAATTGACTTGGACATTAAACTTTTAACACTTTAGCATGTCTATTTAGCTGAAATCATTCGTATATTTATATAGGGTAAAGTTCAATGAAGACGGGGAGATCTGATATTCAAAAGTTTCTGGTGCTTTCACTTTTAGTGATGTACTTTTTCATTGCGATAATTTACCTGTTCTACCTGCCAAAATACAGTTCGTTGCGGGCAGTAAATTATTATAACCATACGCATAACCAGCTGACTTTGACCCCGAAGCATAACGTTGATCACAGTTCGGATAATATTCTTGTATTGTTGCACCGCACATATAGGTCAACCGTTGAAAATAAGCGGGATGCGCGGCGTAGCTTATTTCAAACAGCGATAATCTTCATATCCCTATTTACCAGCAGCATTATCCTGCTTAATCTATTCCGAAAAAAGAGCCGGCATTTCAATCTTTCTCATTATTCGCATCAATATGCTTATCTTAACTACTGTTCTCTACGAATTTGATGAATAGTTGATTAAGCGCCGATTGCTTATTTTTTTGACCGCTTGTTTCCCAATTATAAAAATCAAATCTATTACAGATTTATACCTACGAAAAAATTAATATACGTTACGAAATTTCAAGATCATGAAAAGGATATATAAATATTTAACACTTACCGGCTTAAGCGCAGTATTGTGTTTGTTTCTCGCTATTCCCGCATCTGCCCAGCACGGCGGTCACTCAGGCGGCGGTGGTGGTGGTGGCCATTCAGGTGGTGGTGGTGGCGGTGGTCATTCTGGTGGCGGCGGTTTTTCCGGAGGGGGGCACTCCGGCGGCGGTTTTTCTGGTGGCGGGCGTTCAAGTGGCGGTTTTTCCGGTCATACAGGCGGTGTTTCACCACAACACTTCAATGGCTCCCCGCGTACCTCTTTCGCACCGCAAAGGGGTAATGTTACCTCACGAAGCGGTTTTGCACAGGGTCAGCGTGGTTCAGCTTTCAGAAGCAATTCATTTGGTGCATCGGGGCATCGGGGTTATGTAAATGGCTCTTTAGGAGCAAGGGTCTACGGTCATGGTGGAAATTATGGCCATTACGGATGGGGAAGGCACGGCGGTTATTTTTATAACCACGGCTTTTATGGCCGCTTTTATTACCCATGGCTGGGACTAAGTTTTGGATTTTTACCATATGGGTACTATCCTTTTTATTGGGATGGTTTTCCATACTATTATAGCGATGGCCTCTATTACCAATATAATAACGATCAGTACACGGTGGTTGAGCCCCCTGTAGGGGCATCAATAAATACGTTGCCTTCTGGTGCACAGTCAATTATGATCAATGGGCAGCAGTATTACGAAAAAAATGGTGTTTATTATCAAGCCGTTACTAAAGATGATGGCACGGTTGTTTATGAGATAGCGGGTAAAGATGGTGAGCTGAATACAAATGCCACCGGTGCTGACGCGGTGGTGCCGAAAGTGGGCGATATAGTTACCAAACTGCCACCCGACTGCAGGAAAGTTAAATTAAATGGTCTTACTTATTTTGTTTCGGTAGACGGCATATACTACCAGGAAACGAAAGATAGTAATAATAATACAGTATATAAAATTGTAGGGCTGGATGATGATGCCCCATCTAACTAAAACAGTTTTATAGCTTGTTAAAGTTCTTTTCCTGTTTGGAAGAGGTTAAATTAAATTTCAAGGGGGTATGCTAACAGCATGCCCCTGATTTTTTGTTTAAGTACAGATTTGGAAACACTTCCCGAACTGCAGATAATTGTTCAGCAACAGCATTAGCTGCAAAGTGTTCCTTCGAAAAAAGGAAATTTAATTTTTCAATTCCGAATTCAACCTAAATATTTATTTTAACAAACATTTTCCACTTGGAATGTTATACTTAAGGCTTATCTATGCGTAAATATCTACTGCTATTTTTAATTTCTATACTCTCTCTGCCTGCACTGGCGCAATCGTTCCTGCTTACCGGAAGAATTACCGATGAACACAACAAACCAGTGGCATTTGCTTCTGTTTATATCAAAAACTCTACTAATGGTACTACAGCCAACGAGAACGGCTATTATCGGCTTAAACTAAATCCAGACAGTTATAATGTAGTTTATCGCTTTCCGGGATATAAGGAAAGGACTGAAAAAATAACTATTAACGACCAGGACGTGCAGCTCAATATACAACTGGTGGATGAGGCTTTTCAGCTCAGTCAGTACAGCAAGGTAAACGGAAAGACTAATGATTCAGCGGTGGATATTGTGCGCAGGGTAATCAATAAGCGTCGTTTTTATTTGAGCCAGGTGGATGCCTATTCATGCGTGGTATACATAAAGGGTGTGCAAAAATTGGTTAGCGCGCCAAAATCGCTAATGGGGCAAAATGTTGCCGCAGCATTAAGTGTGGACAGCACGGGCAAAGGGATATTATACCAAACCGAGTCACTGTCTAATTTTAGCTTCCAGCAGCCAAACAAAATAAAGGAGGAGATGATCGCTTCAAAATCGGCCGGACAAAATACTTCTTTTAGTTTCAACAAGGCATCGGACATGTCTGTAAATTTTTATAATAATATTTTCACCGTACCGGGCTTAAGCAGCCACGGATTCATTTCGCCGGTGGCCGAAAATGCTCTGAGTTATTATCATTATAACCTGGTAGGATCAAAAGTTGAAAATGGAGTAACCATAGATAAGATACAAGTTGTGCCGAAAAGGGCATATTCACCGGTTTTTACCGGCAATATTTATATTGTTGAAGGCGATTGGCGCATCTACGGCGTTGATTTGATGTTAACCAATAAAGCCAATGCCCTAAACCTGGTCGATACCCTGCAAATCAGCCAGCAATATGTGCCTATAAGAGATAGCATATGGGAGCCTTTATCTGTGCAGTATAGTTTCAAAGGCAATGTGTTCGGGTTTAAGTTCGAGGGGTACTACCTGGGTATTTACAATAACTATAACCTTAGCCCTGTTTTTGCTGAACATTATTTTAACGGGGAAATAATGAAAATAGACACTATCGCCCACAGCAAAGACCTGGCCTTTTGGCAAGAAACGCGTCCAATTCCGTTAACAAAACAAGAAGATCTGGATTACAGCAAAAAACAGGATATGGCGGATTTAAAAAAATCGCTCGATTACGTCAACTCCGTCGAGAACAATCCAAATAAGTTTAATATTCTGCCCTATCTTGTATTTCCGTATAAAGCTTCTTATCGAAATAATAAAGATTCCCTTTTTGTTTATCCGCTTAATCAAACCATTTTTTACAATACCGTACAAGGGTTTGGCTTTAATTTAAGAGCGACAGTTAAGCGAAAACTGGACGATACACGCAGTATTAGCATTACACCCAATTTGCAGTACGGCTTTGCCGACAAATTATTTAGTGCCAATATTCGTGCAGAATATACTTCCGACCCTTTTAACAACGGCAAATTTTTTGGGGGATTCGGCAGCGATATCCTGGATCTGAGTGATGTTGGCACACGCTCCCTTTACTTCAACACGTTAAGTACATTATTGAGCGATCAAAATTTTGTTAAATATTATCGCTCTGAATTCGGGGAATTTGGATATCAGCACGACCTGACAACCGGAATCTTATGGAAATCCAGTCTTTCTTATGCAAATCGTACACAACTTTATAATAATTCCGATTATACTTTTCGTACTTACGTGGGGCGGGGGCTAACC
>JANYAB010000547.1 GCA_025355225.1 Bacteroidota bacterium | reverse complement strand
GCTCAAGATCTTTGTTTAATGGTATATCAAATATAAAAATTCAAGTTATAAACAAATGCATTATTATTTCATTTATATCTGCCGGCGTTTTAGTTAATCAATCAAAGTAGACAAAATGTCTCTCAAAAGTTATTTATGATGACATTTTTTCATATAGCAGTCAATGGCAATGGTTTTGTTATCTATGTAACACTTACATTAAATCAAATCTAATGAACTTTAATAACTTCACTATAAAAGCCCAGGAAGCGGTGCAAAAAGCTTCTGAAATTGTAACTGGTAATCAGCAACAGGCAATTGAAAGTGCTCATTTGCTAAAAGGTCTATTATTGGTTGATGAAAATGTTATATCTTATTTATTGAAAAAATTGAACGTTAACCTTAACCGGCTTAACGAAACGCTCGACCAGCAAATAGCTACTTTCCCCAAAGTAAGTGGCAGCAATGCCTATTTGTCGTCAGAAGCTAACTCTGCTTTGCAAAAGGCACAATCGTACCTAAAGGAATTTAAGGACGAATTTGTATCTGTCGAACATATATTATTGGGCATTTTAGCTGCTGGCGGCAAAACAAGCAGCGCTTTGAAGGACTTTGGAGTAAACGAAAAGGATCTTAAAAAAGCCATCGTCGCATTGCGCGGCGATAGCAAGGTAACCGACCAGAATGCTGAAGCAACCTATAACGCTTTGAACAAGTATGCCCGTAATTTGAACGAGTACGCCGAATCCGGGAAATTAGATCCGGTGATAGGTCGTGATGAAGAAATCAGGCGGGTAATTCAAATACTATCCCGTCGCACAAAGAATAACCCTATTTTGGTTGGTGAGCCTGGCGTGGGTAAAACCGCGATTGCCGAAGGCATTGCCTTCAGGATAATAAAAGGGGATGTGCCGGAAAACCTGAAATCCAAAACGGTTTATTCGTTGGATATGGGGGCATTGATAGCTGGCGCAAAATACAAAGGCGAGTTCGAAGAGCGCTTAAAAGCAGTAATAAAGGAAGTTACCCAGGCCGATGGAGAGATCGTATTGTTTATTGACGAGATACACACATTAGTTGGTGCCGGCGGAGGCGAGGGTGCTATGGATGCTGCAAATATTTTAAAGCCAGCCCTTGCACGCGGTGAATTAAGAGCCATTGGTGCCACTACGCTTAACGAGTACCAAAAATATATGGAAAAGGACAAAGCTTTGGAGCGCCGTTTCCAGATGGTATTGGTTGACGAGCCGGATACCCAGGATGCTATTTCTATACTTCGTGGCCTTAAAGAACGTTACGAGACACACCACAAGGTACATATCAGGGATGAAGCGATCATTGCGGCCGTAGAAATGTCTCAACGCTATATTTCTGATAGGTTTTTGCCGGATAAGGCGATAGATCTGATGGATGAGGCTGCATCTAAGCTGCGCCTGGAGATGGATTCGGTACCAGAAGAAGTAGATGAGCTCGACCGTCGCATTATGCAGCTTGAAATTGAGCGGGAGGCTATAAAACGTGAAAAGGATGATAAAAGAGTAAAGGAACTGAGCGAAGAGATAGCTAACCTGTCTGCCAGCCGCGATTCGCTACGTGCGCAATGGAAAAGTGAAAAGGACGTAGTGGACAATATCAATCAAAAAGTTGAACAAATAGAAAATTTTAAGCTGGAAGCCGAGCAGGCTGAACGCGCAGGAGACTACGGAAAGGTAGCCGAACTACGCTACGGCCGTATCCGCGAAGCACAGGATGAAGTTGAAAAACTGAAAACTACTTTATTGGAAAATCAGAAGGACCACCGTATGCTGAAAGAAGAGGTTACCGCCGAAGATATTGCCGGCGTAGTATCCAGATGGACAGGTATCCCTGTTTCCAAAATGATACAAAGCGAACGCGAGAAGCTGTTACACCTGGAAGATGAACTGCATAAGCGTGTTGCAGGACAGGGAGAAGCCATTGAAGCGATAAGCGACGCCATTCGCCGCAGCCGTGCCGGTTTGCAGGACAAGAAGAAACCCATTGGTTCATTTATCTTCCTGGGAACCACGGGGGTGGGTAAAACTGAACTGGCCAAGGCGCTTGCCGAATACTTGTTTAACGATGAAGGTGCGCTGATCCGTATTGATATGTCGGAATACCAGGAACGCCATGCTGTATCACGTTTGATAGGCGCGCCTCCGGGCTATGTAGGGTACGATGAAGGCGGGCAGCTGACCGAAGCAGTGCGCCGCAAACCATATAGTGTGGTACTATTGGATGAAATTGAAAAAGCGCACCCCGATGTATTCAATATACTGTTGCAGGTACTTGACGATGGTCGTTTGACTGACAATAAAGGCCGTGTGGTTAACTTTAAGAATACCATCATCATCATGACTTCGAATATTGGTTCTAACATTATCAGGGAAAACTTTCAGGATTTTGAAGAAAGCGATAAGGATGAAGTAATGGCCAAAACCAAAAACCAGTTGTTCGAAC
>JANYAB010000542.1 GCA_025355225.1 Bacteroidota bacterium | reverse complement strand
GGTAATATGGCAAACTCAGATGGTGTGGTAAATGCAAATGGGGATTTTTATCAAAAGTTCATGTCGATGGTTGAAGCAAATGAAGACATCATTTGGCCTGGTTTGCCCGGTACAGGAGATAATATTTCAATAACCGCAACAAGTGGCGGAGCGAAGGTAAGTTGCCTGCATAAAGGCAATTATGCAACTCTTGGAATCCTGCATTTCCCGGATGCTATGGAGGATAAGACCTTGGAAAGCAAGGCTGATGTGCCGATAGAGATAATGATTAATAAAACAGGCAAATATGTTATCGAAATATATAAAGACGGTATTTTGACAACATCACAGAAAGATAACATGACTGCCTCAAAAGGTAGTTCAATCATTATTAACTTATCAAATAAATCAGCAGCATTTATCAAAGTTAAAATGCTTGATTCAAAATAGGATTGTTACATCAAATCAGTTGGAAAGACATCACAAAATAACCGACCTAACTTTATATCGGCTACTTTGTGTTAACTTTAAAGATTGGCTTGCATCGCTGCCCGATATGTTATACTGAAAATAATAAATTATAATTACTATATGGATACTAAATATCATCATTCCCGATTTTTTATTTGCTTTTTATTTGGCTTCATCTTCTTTGCACCAATGACGATAAAAAGCCAGCAAACATTTTGCAACCCATTGAATATCAGCTATCGGTTTACGCCTGATAAACCTTCCAGACGGGCAGCTGCGGATCCGGTTATTGTTTTATTTAAAGACAATTATTACCTCTTTGCTACCTCCTCGGGCGGTTATTGGTATTCAAAGGACCTGCTTAAATGGAACTTTGTAACTACCAATGATCTGCCATTTGAAAAAGATGCGCCCGCCGCGGCTGTTATCAACGGCTCCTTGTATTATATGCCATTAAACAGTCATATCATTTACAAGACTGATGATCCCGCAAGCGGCAAATGGCAGGTGTATTCTGATAACTTTCCGTTGGCTATTGGCGATCCTGACTTTTTTCAGGATACCGATGGAAAGGTCTACCTATATTATGGCTGTACCAACAATGACTACTTGTATGCAGTAGAATTAGATGTAAACAATAAACTTAACCCGATCGGCGAAACGATAAAAATTATAAGGGGCGACCCTGCTACCCGGGGCTGGGAAAGGCCGGGAGATTTTAATACCATGACCGACAGACCTTGGACCGAAGCTCCATGGATGACCAAACATAACGGCAAATATTATTATCAATATTCCGCTCCGGGTACGCAATATAAGAGTTATGCTGATGGCTATTATGTGGCCGATCATCCGCTCGGGCCTTTTACTTATTCACCCATCAACCCGTTTTCAGCCAAACCGGAAGGTTTCATAACCGGTGCCGGACATGCGGCAACGTTTCAGGATAAGTATGGCAATTACTGGCGTGTAGTTACGATGGTAATCTCTGTGAAGCATATATTTGAACGAAGATTGGGCCTGATACCGGTGACATTTGACAAAGATGATAACATGATCGCCCACACAGAGTTCGCCGATTATCCAATGGTGATGCCTGATCATCAAATCAAAAATATAAGCGAACTTTACCCGGGCTGGATGATGCTGTCTTATAATAAAAAGGTAGAGGCCTCATCAAGTCTGGACGCCAATCCACCATCACTTGCTGTTAATGAAGAAATTCGCGACTACTGGAGTGCCAGAACGGGTGACAAAGGAGAATGGTTGAGTGTTGACCTCGGCTCCGTATCCGCGGTTAAGGCGATACAACTCAATTTAGCTGAGAACAATACGCAGCTTTTCGACCGTGAAGGTGTAAAGGCACAGCAATATCTTTTGGAATATTCAAACGATAATAAAAACTGGATAACGCTGGTCGACCAAACTGCCAACGAGGAAGATTTGACGCATCAATACCATAGCTTTAAAACGCCGGTAAAAGCACGCTACTTTAAAGTAACTAATTATCGCGTACCCAGTGGAACATTCGCTGTTTCCGGGTTCCGGGTGTTTGGTACAGGCAATAGTAAAAAGCCTACAAAGGTTACCAGCTTTGAGGCAACGAGAGATGCGACAGATTCACGAAATGTC
>JANYAB010000505.1 GCA_025355225.1 Bacteroidota bacterium | reverse complement strand
GGGTAACCAATCGCCTTCTGTCCGTTTAACTGCCTTCAGGGCCTCTTCGTCACAGCCGTCGCCTATTCCTTTTTTTACCCTGTAATTTGTAACTACACCATCCGAACTAATGGTGATGGCAATAATCACTTTACCCTGGGTGTTATTTTCTTTTGCCTTTCGCGGGTATCGCATGCCGGTTATTATAGCTGCACCAAATTGGCTGATGCCATCCAGGTATATGGGGTTGCGGTCCAAAATGGCCTTTATCGTATCCGTGCCGCTTATAACATTTTGCTTAACGGTGGTGTCGCGCTTGCCCGGGTCCTTAAAGACCACCAATTTGTTTTCAGTAAAGTCATATTGTACCTGTAATTCACCTTTATAATTTGTTGCATACCACATGCCCACTTTTTTCCCTTTTTTATAATTCCCATACTCCGCAATTTTTCCATCGTACGAATAATATCTCCAGGCACTGTCCCGCAGGTTATTTTTGTAATAGCCGTCGCAAAGCAGTTTATCTCTAAACAGAGAGCGCGCCTCGTATTTCCCTTCCTTCGTTTGCTTGTCTGATTTTAAAACATAATATTGCTCACCGATACCCCGGTCGGGATCTTCCACGGTTACTCTTTTGGTTTGTGCAAGAAGCTGAGCAGAACTCAATAAGGTTATTAGGTATATAAACGTTTTCATGTTCTAAATATAGTTGTTCCGGGACACAAAAAAAGCGGCCAAAGCCGCTAAATAAATTAAAAAATAAATCCGAAATCGAAAATCCCAATTCCGAAATCACTTTGGCATTCTCCGCATCATATTGGCCATGGCTGCCGGGTTACTCATTTGTTTCATCACCTTACGCATATCCTCAAACTGCTTAATAAGCCTGTTTACTTCCTGCAAATCGGTTCCTGATCCCTTGGCAATGCGGTTACGCCTGCTTTGATTAATTGAATCCGGGTTTTCTTTTTCAAATGGCGTCATAGATTGAATAATAGACTCGATGTTTTTAAAAGCATCGTCATCTACCTCTACATTTTTCATCATTTTACCCACGCCCGGTATCATGCCCATCAGGTCCTTCATGTTACCCATCTTTTTAATCTGCTGTATCTGGCTGTAAAAATCGTTGAAGTCGAACTTATTTTTGCGGATCTTCTTTTGCAGTTCGGCAGCTTCCTTCTCATCAAACTGCTGCTGGGCACGTTCAACAAGTGAGATCACATCCCCCATGCCCAATATCCGCGATGCCATACGATCTGGGTGGAACACATCCAGTGCTTCCATCTTTTCGCCGGTACCAACAAATTTTATCGGTTTATTTACCACCGATTTAATAGACAAGGCTGCGCCACCACGGGTATCACCATCGAGTTTAGTCAGCACAACGCCGGTAAAATCAAGCCTGTCATTAAATACCTTGGCAGTATTTACAGCATCCTGACCGGTCATGGAATCCACTACAAATAATATCTCGTGTGGCTTAACAGCATCTTTTACCTGTTCAATTTCCACCATCATGGCCTCGTCAATTGACAAACGCCCTGCGGTATCAATAATTACCACATTGTTGCCGTTCTGTTTGGCTAAAGCAACCCCTTCCCGGGCAATGGCTATCGGATCTTTGGATTCCAGGTTGGCATAAACGGGGATACCTATCTGCTCACCCAAAACCTTCAACTGCTCAATAGCTGCCGGACGGTAAACGTCGCCTGCTACCAGTAAGGGTTTTTTGTTTTTCTGCGTTTTTAAAAAAAGTGCCAGCTTGCCGCTGAAGGTGGTTTTACCCGCACCGTTCAATCCCGCTATCAGTATCACCGTAGGCGTAGCCGGAAAATTAAGTTCGGCAGTGCTTCCGCCCATGAGCTCCGTCAGCTCGTCATTCATTATTTTGGTGAGCAGCTGGCCGGGAGAAATGGCGGTCAGTACATTCTGACCTATTGCTTTTTGCCTTACTTCGTCGGTAAAGGTTTTTGCAGTTTTATAGTTAACGTCGGCATCCAAAAGGGCTTTGCGTATCTCCTTCATGGTTTCGGCCACGTTTATTTCTGTAATGGTTCCCTGTCCTTTCAGGACCTTGAACGCCCTGTCGAGTTTATCCGAAAGATTTTCAAACATTATTATTGTATCTCAATTAAGGGTGCAAAGTTAAGGATTTGGAACATACTGTGCTCTGTATAAATGAAAAAGGGGTAATCCCCGCCATCTGAAATCAGGATCCTTTTATTAATTCCCACATAGCGACATTAAAATTTGCTTTATTGATACCTGTTACCTTCTCCAATGCTTTGAAATAATTGTCATCACCCTGTTCCTTTTTGCCACAACCCAAAAGTCCCATTACAGGCGTAAAACCCTTTTCCTTCTCTATTTTTCGAACGATAAGGGCATTTAGCATATAAGGTATTTTCATGATCTTTTCCCCACCCTCAAAGTTGGTTCCCTGGATGTATAAATTGAGCCAATCAGCATTCGGGTTATCTGCGACATATTTTTTAAACTTGGCCACTATCTCGTCCCAGGTAAACCCCCAGCTTCCGCCATACAAATAAGCACATCCCTCATCAACCGGACGATTAATGATATCCCGGCTGATTGCTAAACGTAATCTTTCATGCCAAAGGTCGTGCGCGTCAAAGTGTATTTTCTCCGTATAGCCTCCGTTCACAACCTGGTTTGTATTGTTTTCATTTGAGCTTAGGCTGTTGTACTTTACACCGTTATAATCTAGCTCATATTCTACCCCGACTAATTCCAGCGCTTCTGTAAGATTATCGCAGAAATAAAATTGAATAGGCATGCGGGGCATTTTGAGCTTGGTGTCATAAAATTCAACCTTTTTTTGATAAGCTAAAGCATCGGTCGCATTCAAAACATCTTTATAATAGCAGGTCAGATTATTGTATCTTTTTATTTTCCATGAAATTGTATTTTGCTTTAATGGCGAATAAAAAAAATACTGATCGCCCTGCTTTTTTGCCATCAGCTTAATGCTTGAGCGCAAAACGGGCGTTGTCTCCGTCATCCCGATATAGGAGAGTTGTATTATAAAATTATCATCACCCTGTTTTACAACATTGGTGAGGTAACATTTATAAAAATTCTTGTCCTTTAATGCGATATTCTGCTCCATTCCTTTCATCTCATCCAAAAGGTTCGATGTTTCCGGTAGCGTCTCTTTTAAAACAAAGGTATTTTCTTTATTCGGTTTCTCTTTTTGATCAAGAAAGCGATTAAGTGAGTTGATCAGCTGTTTTCTAACTACGGTATCATCGGGAAGTCGTATGCCGTTTCTTATGATAACAGACTGGGCAAAGGAGAAAAGCGTAAAACTCACCAAAATGAGTGTCAGGGCAAGTTTTGTCGGTTTGATAGGCATAGGTAATTGTTTAGAGCTACAAGGTAGAAAATATATGTAATTATTGTAATTGAACTTTTATTAATACCCTGTTTCTCAAAAATATATAGCTGTAGTAATATGCCGTTAATCTCATTTTACTCTTTTTAATGGGCCTTGATGTAACGCAACGCCCCTTTTCAGCATCTTATCACATATATATCTTACTGATGAAATTTCTATTTACTTTACCATTTATACTTATCGCACTCATAGCATTTTCGCAATCCCCTGTAAAAAAGCTGGTTGCTGTTAAAACGAATACCCCGCCAAAAATAGATGGCATACTGGATGATGAGGTTTGGAAAAATGTACCTATTGCTACCGATTTTGTTGAGAATCAACCCGTAGCCGGCCGTCACGAGAAAACTGAAGACCGTACCGAAATAAAAATCATATACGATAACACAGCTATTTACATAGCCGCACGCATGTATGAAAGTGATCCTAACAAAATAGCACGCGAATTAACTACCAGGGATAGTATTGCCAATGATGATTTCATAGGTATCATTTTCGACACTTACCACGATGGCTTAAACGGATCGGGATTTTATACCACCGCGGCTGGCACGCAATACGATGCCAAATATGCACCAAACCCCAATGGGAATATTGAGGATGCGACCTGGAATGCTGTTTGGGAAAGCAAGGTGAAGTTAGACAGCCAGGGTTGGACAGCTGAGTTTAAAATACCGTACTCCGCCTTACGTTTTGCCAAAAAGGATGTGCAATACTGGGGGTTGAACATTGTGAGGAGGAGAAGGACAGAA
This sequence comes from Bacteroidota bacterium, assembly GCA_025355225.1. Classification (GTDB taxonomy): domain Bacteria; phylum Bacteroidota; class Bacteroidia; order Sphingobacteriales; family Sphingobacteriaceae; genus Mucilaginibacter. Next base: position 387 of record JANYAB010000505.1, on the reverse strand, counting down.
AACAAACAATTATTCTGGAACGAGATCGACCCCAAAAAGAATGGCCTGATGAACCAGGAAGGGGACCTGACCGGCGTCGAAAAGATAACACCTCCGGTACGACTGGCTTTTTATCCTTACTTTTCAACCTATGTAAATCACTATCCTTACAACACCCCCGGATTAAGCAACACTACCACTTCGTTCAACGGCGGTATGGACGTAAAATATGGCATTAACGAAAGTTTTACGCTGGATATGACCTTAATACCGGATTTCGGGCAGGTACAATCAGATAATAAAGTACTTAACCTTACCCCATTCGAGGTAAAGTACAAGGAGAACCGGCCATTTTTTACGGAGGGAACGGAGCTGTTTAATAAAGGCAACTTGTTTTATTCGAGGCGG
>JANYAB010000504.1 GCA_025355225.1 Bacteroidota bacterium | reverse complement strand
GCAGTGCCGAACATATTATAAAAATGGGCGCGGCAAGCCGTGCTGAATTATTAAAAAATTTATTTGCTTTCAATAATTTGAATATAGGCATCAGCTATTTGCGGTTAAGCATAGGTTCTTCGGACCTTAACGAACGGGTTTTCTCATACGATGATCTGCCCGACGGACAAACAGACCCGGAACTAAAGCATTTTGACCTTGGGCCGGATCGGCAGGATGTAATACCGGTACTGAAAGAGATATTGCGCATCAACCCACACATTAAAATATTGGGCTCACCCTGGTCGCCACCAGCCTGGATGAAGACTAACAATGATACACGCGGCGGGCGTTTAAGAACTGAGTTTTACCAGGCGTACGCAAACTACCTCGTAAAATATATCAAGGGTATGAAAGCCGAAGGGATAACCATTGATGCCATCACCATACAAAATGAACCACTTCATCCGGGTAATAATCCGAGTTTGCTCCTGGTGGCTCCTGATGAGGCCGATTTTATTAAGAACCATCTCGGCCCCGCTTTTAAGGCTGCAAAGATCAGCACAAAAATTATTATTTATGATCATAACGCTGATCGTCCTGATTATCCGATCTCAATATTAAATGATCCGCAGGCCAGGAAATATATCGATGGATCGGGTTTTCATTTATACGGTGGAAAAATTGAGGCATTGACCGTTGTGCACGATGCCGACCCGGATAAAAACATTTATTTTACCGAGCAGATGGTGGTTGAGCGTGAGAATAGCCCAACGATAAATATCGTTAATCCGGTAAAAAGATTGATCATAGGCGCTACGCGCAACTGGAGCAAAGTAGTATTGGAATGGAACCTCGCTGCCGACCCTCAATATAAACCATATACGGACAGGGGCGGATGCCCATCGTGTCAGGGGGCAGTAACTATCGATGGAGATAAAGTCACCAAAAATATAGCTTATTATTCTGTGGCTCACGCATCAAAATTTGTACGGCCCGGCTCAGTCCGGATAGCCTCAGATAATAACGAAACTTTGCCAAATGTGGCCTTCAGATCGCCCGATGGCAAAAAGATTTTGATAGTGGCAAATACAAGTAAGGACACGCAAACTTTTAACATTAAATACAAAGACAAGATCGCTGTGGCTACATTGGATGCCGGTTCAGTGGCAACCTACATTTGGTAACCAATTAAAACAAGTTCATTTAATAATAAATAGATATAACATGTCAGTTAAAAATATAGCTCTTAAATACGCATTAAATGGAGCGTTGCTTCTGTCGCTAATCCTTGTATCATCAAAAGGAAATAGCCAGGGATTTTTAAAAGCAGACGGCAAAAAGATTGTAAATGAGAAGGGTCAAAATGTACTGCTGCACGGTATGGGCTTAGGGGGATGGATGATACAGGAAGGTTATATGCTTCACATTAACACCGAAAGCAGGCAATCGCGCATACGCGAAAGGATAGAGGAATTGATGGGGCCAAAGGAAACACAGGAATTTTATGATACCTGGCTGAACAATGATGTCAGGAAAATTGATATTGACTCAATGAGGGCGTGGGGCTTTAACAGCGTACGCCTGCCGATGCATTACAACCTTTATACCCTCCCCATTGAAAAGGAATCTGTTGCTGGACAAAATACCTGGCTTCCCAAAGGCTTTGAAATAACAGACAAATTATTGGCATGGTGCAAGACAAACCATATGTACCTGATCCTTGACATGCACGCCACACCCGGAGGGCAGGGCAATGATCTAAATATTTCCGACAGGGACCCTAATAAACCTTCGCTATGGGATAGCCAGGCCAATAAACAAAAGCTGATAGCCTTATGGAGAAAACTGGCCGAGCGTTATAAAAATGAACCCAATATTGGTGGTTATGATATTATTAATGAGCCTAACTGGGGTTTTGAGGACCCCGAGCATGATAAGAACGGCCTCAAGGAGCAAAAAAACGATTCCTTGAAAAAATTAATGGTGGATATTACTACGGCCATACGCCAGGTAGATCAAAAACACATTATTATTATTGAAGGAAATGGCTGGGGAAATAATTATAACGGGGTGCTGCCTCCCTGGGATAAAAATATGGTGCTTAGTTTTCATAAGTACTGGAATTATAACGATCAGGCATCTATTCAGCATATTTTGGATACAAGGGACAAATACAATGTACCGGTATGGTTAGGGGAAACCGGCGAAAATTCAAACGTTTGGTTTACAGATGCGATCCGTTTGTTCGAAAAAAATAATATAGGCTGGGCCTTTTGGCCGTTGAAAAAGATGGGCAATAATAATCCAATGGAGATTAAGTCGAATTTGAATTATGATCAGTTGGTCAATTACCTGAATGGCAAAGGCCATAAACCCAATGAAAGTAATACTTATAGCGCGTTGCTCGAAATGGCTACCTACGCCAAACTCGAAAATACCATCATACACCGCGATGTTATAGACGCCATGTTCAGGCAGCCGTATTCTGCTGCATCAAAACCTTTTAAAGCCAATAAAATAAGCAATGGAACTATTATTAATGCGGTTGATTATGACCTGGGACGAAATGGCGTAGCTTATCTTGATAACGATACAGCGGATTTCCATGTATCAGGAAAGCGCGGCCAGGGTAATCGCGGACATATTTATCGAAATGACGGGGTGGATATCCGGAAGGACTCCGCTGAATATGAGAGTTATTATGTAAGCGATATTGAAGACGGAGAATGGATGCAGTATACTGTCCAGGCAAAAGCTCCCGGAATTTATACAGTTAATTTAAAAATAGCGTCTCCAACAGATACAGGAGCGCTTTCTGTTACCGTTAATGGAATAGCGCAGGCAAAAAATGTGGTTGTCCCTAACACAGGCAGCTTAACTAACTGGAAGCTTATATCCGTAAAAAATATCAGGTTAAAAGCTGGCAGCAATAAGATCAGGCTATATTTTGATAGGGGAGGATTTAACCTGCATTATATGCAGTTTGCGGCAAAATAATCATCGGTATTTTGTCTGAACCGCAGATTAAACTGATTTTTATGATTTCGCTGATTTTAACTATTTTATTTAGATAAAAAATTATGAAAATCCTTTAACGGCGTAGCCCTCTTGCACGCCAATTAAAACAAACAAAATGTGAAAAATCTATGAATCATGGTTCAGACAACCTATCGACGATAGTTCAGACAAAATGTTAACTTTAAATAATTTCGTACCCTTTCAACAATCAGCCATGAAAATTATGAAACTTCTTTTTTGCCTCGGTTTTATTGCCTGCCTGTTTTCGTTCTCAGCTACAAAACGTCAATCATCAGGCGGATGGATATCCTTATTCGATGGTAATTCGCTAAAAGGCTGGAAAGTGGGGGACAATGCAGAAACATTTTCTGTAAAGGATGGGATGATCGTTGTTCATGGCAAAACCGCCCATTTATTTTACGTCGGCGACGTGCTCAATCATAACTTCAAAAATTTTGAATTTAAGGCTGATGTGATGACCCACCAGGGCACTAATTCGGGGATTTATATTCATACCGCCTACCAGGAAGGCGGATGGCCCGCAAAAGGATATGAGATACAGGTAAACAATTCGCATACCGACTGGCGAAGAACCGGCAGTGTATATGGAATAGATGATATTAAAGAGGTTTATGTAAAGGATAACGAATGGTTCACCATGTACATCTCTGTTCAGGGTAAACGGATCATTGTTAAACTAAATGATAAGGTGGTAAAAGATTATACCGAACCCCATCCGGTACAACGTTCCGCGGGTGATGCCCAACGCGTTCTTTCCAGCGGCACTTTCGCCCTACAAGGCCACGACCCAAACAGCCTTACCTTTTTTAAGAATATTATGGTAAAACCGTTGCCCTGATTTAATTGCGCGCCGGAGTGTAAATGACACTACGCCAGACTATGGGAAAGGCCGCTCATTTCGGTTTTCCCTATCTTAAAACTACAGTTCCACGAACCGCTCCTGACCTCGAATAGCGCATCCGACCTCCTATCCGGGAAGTATAGACCAACGCAGGCAGTGATCTCTCTTTTCACTTTATTGTATACCGATCTGAAATCCTCTCCGGTATCATCCGGAAGGTTAATGATGATGTGATCCTTAAATGCCTCAAGCTTCCAGCTTGATGAACATTTTTCACTGATACTAATTATCAGGTTTTCGCTAAGTCCTTCCATCTTGATTTTTTTTATAGATGCTTATTTCAAATAATGTTAGAGAATACTAAAACTTCCTGCGCTCAATTGCATCGGCTGCTGCCAATTATCATATTATAAATTGATCGATGGCTGCGACAGCTTATTTTTAGAACCTTATTATGAATCAAAAATGTAAATGTAAAATAGTCAACCAGACCTGTTTCTGGGATACAAGCTGAAACCGGAGAGAGTACCGGATAAAAAAGCGCGGCTGTAAAATAAGAATCGGCTATCCTGCTTGTTACTAAACCATCGGGGTTAAAATATGTTTTTTAGATTAATAAAAGTATTGGCCTTTTTCTAATCTTCATTTCCAATCATTACTACCAGTGGGCCACCTGTTGAAATTCTTTGCGCATCTACGGCTACCTCTTGCATTCCCGGCGAGCTCATTGCTGCCTACAAATCTTCGGATG
>JANYAB010000416.1 GCA_025355225.1 Bacteroidota bacterium | reverse complement strand
TATTTCCGCTATCGGCTACGTAGAGATTGCCAATACCATCAACCACTATGCCAATGGGACTATTAAAACTTGCCGCACCACCAACACCGTCTGCTGAACCTACCAAACCGCTGCCCGCAAGTGTACTTACCAAGCCGCCCGGTGTTATTTTCCTGATCAACTGATTTCCGGAATCGGTCACATATAAATAACCTGCTGCATCAATTGCAATGCCGGCAGGCAGGCGAAAGCTTGCTGCAATGCCCGGGCCATCAGATGCGCCTAAATTACCACTACCCGCAAATACGCTTACTGTGCCAGCGGGCGTCACCTTTTTGATTTGGTTATTTCCGAGATCTGCTACATACACATTTCCTACCCCATCAACTGCCACTCCGCTGGGGCTGTTAAAACCGGTTGCAAATATGCTTACCTGTCCGCCAGGAGTTATTATATAAACTGAATTGCTTCCTGCGTCCGCCACGTAAACATTTCCTGCAGCATCAACCGCTACACCTGCCGGGCGATTAAAGCCTGAGGCAAATGTGGTTACCAGCCCTGCAGGGGTTATCTTTCTAATCAGTTTATTAGCTGCATCTGCAACGTATACGTTTCCAGCAGCATCGACCGCAACACCGTCCGGGCCATTAAAAGTTGCCAGCGCCCCTATATTATTTGTTGCTCCCGGAATACCGCTACCTGCAAATATGCTGACCCCGCCATAAACTGAAGGAGGAACAGGACCGCCGGAATTGACTGGGGCAAGAGGGGGAATAGTTAAATTTACTTTGTAAACCTGCGGCGTTACATAGGTAATGGCAGGTGGAGGCACCTGGGTAATTACATTACCGGTTACCGTAATAGTGACATTGGCAGTACTGCTGCCAAAAGGATTATATCCGGTAACGGTATAAGTGGTAGTGGGAGATGGTGATACCGGGTTACCACTAATAATGCCAGAAGTACTGTCAAAATTTAAACCTAAGGGCAAAGCCGGACTGATAGCATATCCTGTTGCTGTTATTTTCCTGACCAGGTTATTTCCTTTATCGCCAACATATACATTTCCGTTTTGGTCAACAGCCACCCCTTGTGGGTTGTTAAAGCTTGCTGCCACTCCTATGCCATTGGCCGAACCCAGCGCTCCGCTGCCTGCAAGCGTCGTTACCACCCCAGCAGGAGTAATTTTCCTGATAAGGTTATTGGCCGCATCGGCTACAAATACATTTCCACCAATATCAACAGTAACGCCGGCAGGGCGATTAAAACTCGCCTGCCCGGGGGGGCCATTAGATGCCCCGGTTAAGCCACTACCGGCGAATGTGGTTACCACACCACCAGGCGTTATCATGCGAATGACGCTGTTGCCTGCGTCTGCCACATACACATTTCCTTGTAAATCGACGGCTACACCCTGAGGATTTCTAAAAGTGGCATTGATACCGGTGGCGTTAATTAAACTACCGGCGCCACTGCCTGCAAAGGTGGTTACCTTACCGGCAGGGTTTATTTGGCGGATAAGATTGTTGCCATAATCGGCTACATATAAATTGCCTGCTCCATCGATAGCAATCCCCGATGGGCCATTGAAGGTCGCAACATCATTAGGGCCATCAGTAGCGCCAACAGCACCTGTGCCTGCAAACGTGCTAACCACTCCTGCCGGTGTTACCTTTCGGATCACATTATTCCCAATATCAGCTACATAAATGTTACCATTTGCATCAACTGCCGTTCCGTTAGGTGCATAGAAGCTCGCCGCATTACCCGGCCCATTGCCAAATCCCTGCGCGACGTTTCCGGCTAATGTGGTTACTACACCTGCCGGGGTTATTGCTCTTATAAAATCGTTAATGCAAGGTATCCTAACTATTATATAATTGGTAACATACAAATTTCCGCTCGCGTCAAGTGCTATACCAACCGGCCCCGACAGACTGGCTGCCACACCGGTACCGTCAGCTGTGCCAGGATTACCATCGCCTGCAAATGTTGTGGTTTGACCATAAAAAGCGGGAGGTACAGGGCCACCTGTAGTTTTTGGAGCAAGAGGATTTATGGGTGTACCTGTTGTATAGTTATGCCCCCCTCCCGGATATGTAAAAGCTGGCGCCTGCGCTAAAGCAATGTCGACCCAGAAAAAGATCAAAGCAAACAGTAGTGCTTTAACAATGCTTTTACAAATCATGAAGGCTAATTACTTGGACTTAAAGGCTATAACAATTTACTAAAATAGAACTTTTTAACTGATTTTGAGTAGCCTGTCAAGATTTAATTTTGGCGTCATCTCAATGCCTGATATAGTTTTACCGCCCACAATCATTGGCTGTGATCCTGAAGAAAGTAAAATGAACAGGCATATTGGCCGAACCGTCTACAAAACCTTTGATGGCAAAAACGCCGATATATTTGGGGCGCATATCAAACTCCTGGCTCACTACTTCTTTAAATGCTGAGTTTTCGCGAATGCCCGCTGCAAATAGAAATCTGAATATTTTACCATGTTTTTCAATTCGTAGCGCCGAATTTCGGAGGTTTTCGATCAGCACCGGGTTTTTCCTTGCACTATCAGGATAAAGTACCGGCTTATGGGCAATTTCTTCAGGTTTGCCATAGCCGTCCCCCAAAGAGGTAATAGCCTGTATATATATCTCCTTAGGCTGAAGGGTTCCCGCAAAATAGTCATTGTAGGCGATCGACAGCCTCATGCTTTTGCCTGCCAGCGTGGTGTCTTCTGATAAAAGAATCCCAGCCTGCTGCCATTCCTGCTTAGGGATAAAATTGCTGAGGTGCAGTTCAGCGGTGAAGCAATCATAAGGTATCGGCCGTAATAACAAATTTTTGATACCCGGTTTATTCGCCGGATCCGGCCAGTTGTCCCCCCTTAATGTAAACAGCGTAAGTTGCCCTGGGATTTCATCCTTTTTGTTCCAATAAGCAGTATCCTTATTTTGCACAAACCATCCGCGGGAAGCAAGGGAATTTCCGGTTAAATACTTAAAGTCATCGGAAAACTCTGCAGTGCCTTTTGTCCGGATGTATTTCATAAAAATAACCGGTACGATAAGTAGTATTAAAATACTCAAAAGCACAAAAGATACGGTCAACGCTTTTTTAGGGGCAGTTTTTTTAAGCGACCTGTTAAACTGTTCTTTATATAAAAACCAATACGGATAATGGCTTTCGTCGTTTTTTCTCTTGATTTCAGTAGTATATGGTGCGCGAAGTACATAACGCGCCAATGTATCGAGCGTAGCTATGGAAGGGTTTTCTGACTTTGAGTTTGCACCATCGATAATAAAAAACGAATAATTTTTTACGCTTTTCCACCCAATGGATAATCCGGTTTGCTCAAGTACCTGGTTGCAAAACAATTTACTTTCTGTTTCTGAAAGAGGGTTTTCCAAAGCTTGCCCAAAGCATTTTAAATAAGCTTCCTTAAATAAAACAGCAAAAGCAAGGGTATCAGAATTGTTCATAAATTGTTTATAATCAATAACTTAAATTAACATCAGAATAATTACGCAACATTTCCGCAGCAATTACGGCTCAAGTTTCCCCTTGTAAAGATATTTACAAAGATGCCGAAAGAACGATGTTTTTTCATAACCCGCATCCTGTTAATTATGAAATACTGCTTATTGTTTTTTTTAGGAATTTTATCGTCGCCCCTGGTTGCACAAAACCTGCAACTGCATTACGATTTTAGACATAGCCTTGATCCGCCGCATAATTCCATGAATTTCCCAACTATTTACTTCGAATATTTTAAATCAAAAGATACGTCGGGGTCATTTTTCATTAAGACAGAAAGTGATCTGAACGGGGCTAACAATAATATAGGAAAGTTTTATACCCAAGTATCGCAATCATTCCGTTTTTGGAAACCTAAAATATACGCCCAATTGCAATATAGCGGAGGCCTTGGCATTGCTGAACCGGGATCGTATGCTTACTACATCACAAATGCATTCTCACTCGGTGCTGTATACCCGTTTCAATGGAAAGGCGCCTGGTTTAGCACTTCTTTATCATATACTTATAATACCTTTAAAAAGCCAAGCCACGATTTGCTATACTCAATGTACTGGGGCCGCGGTTTTTGGAATTATAAATTTGAATTTAGCGGCGATATAGAGTTATATACCTTAAATAAAAACCTCGGCGATAGCTATACCAGCAACCTGAACGGCAAACGGGTAGCTTTTTTTGGCGAGCCGCAGGTTTGGTTTAAGA
>JANYAB010000065.1 GCA_025355225.1 Bacteroidota bacterium | reverse complement strand
GCCATTGAACAAAAAACGACCAGTAAGAACCCCAGGTCAACGGTTGGCACTATTACGGAGATATACGATTTTATGCGTTTGCTTTTTGCCCGCACAGGTGAAGCCTATTCCTATGTGACAGGTGAGAAAATGGAACGTATGTCTGAAGATCAGATACTGAAAACTATTTTCGAGAAGTTTGATGGGCAGCCGGTAAACATACTTGCGCCGGTGGTAAAAGGACGTAAAGGCCATTACCGCGAGCTATTTGAGCAAATACGCAAACAAGGTTACCTTAAAGTTTGGATAGATGGGGCCGTAGCCGATGTAGAACCCAAAATGCAGGTCGATCGGTATAAAATACATGATATTGACATTGTTGTTGACAGGCTGGTGGTTAATGAGAAAGATAGTAAACGTTTATATACCTCTGTACAGGCCGCGTTAAAAATAGCTAAAGGTATAATCAGGATTGCAGATAAGGACAACAATGTTTTTTATTACAGCAAATACCTGATGGACCCCATTTCAGGCATATCTTATGATGAACCACAGCCCAACACGTTCTCATTTAATTCGCCTTATGGAGCATGTGAAAAGTGTGATGGCCTCGGATATATTTTCGAGATCGATGAAGCGTCCGTTATACCAAATCCAAAGCTGAGTATTCTCAATGGCGGACTTGCGCCTTTAGGCGAGTACCGCGAAACGTGGATATTCCAGGTATTGAAGGCGCTGGCAAAAAAATACGAATTTGCTTTATCAACGCCTATCGAGAAGTTGCCCAAAGAGACGTTGGATATCATTCTGAACGGCTCGCATGAGATGATCACCGTTGCGGTTGAATATAATAAGTGGAACGTTCAGAGTTACCAGATAACCTTTGACGGCATCATCCGGATGCTGGAAGAACAGCAGGAACGGCGCACCGAAGAGAGCATGGATGACATGGAAAATTACCGTGTTTTAAAAACATGCCCGGTTTGCGAAGGTGCACGCTTAAAAAAGGAGTCCCTTCATTTTAAGATCGACCAAAAAAATATTTTTGACCTGGCTTGTATGGACATCAAAACCTTACAGGAATGGTTTATTGGCCTGGAGGACCGCCTAAATGAGCGGCAGAACACGATAGCCCGTGAGATATTAAAAGAAATAAGGGCACGCATTGTGTTTTTGCTGGATGTAGGTTTGAGTTACTTAACACTGGATCGTACAACAAGGACGCTCTCGGGCGGCGAGGCCCAGCGTATCAGGCTGGCTACGCAAATTGGTTCACAGTTGATGAATGTGATGTACATCCTGGATGAACCCAGCATAGGCCTGCACCAACGCGATAATGAGCGGCTAATAAAAGCACTGAAGAACCTGCGCGATCTGGGTAACACCGTCCTGGTCGTTGAGCATGATAAGGAAATGATACTGGAAGCTGATCATGTGATCGATATGGGACCGGCAGCAGGTGTGCACGGAGGAGAAATTGTAGCGCAAGGGACGCCAGCGGAACTGATGGCTGCCCATACGCTTACAACATCATATTTAAACGGAGAGAAAAGTATTGCCATCCCCGAAAAAAGACGCGAAGGTAATGGCAAGATATTAAGCTTAAAAAAGGCAACTGGTCATAACCTAAAAAAAGTATCGGTTGAATTTCCTTTGGGGAAACTAATTGGCATCACCGGCGTATCCGGCAGCGGCAAGTCAAGTTTGATCACCGAAACTTTGTACCCGATCTTAAATCATCATTTTTTTAGGGCGAAAAAGCACCCGCTTCCTTATGAAAAAATTGAAGGCCTCGAGAATATTGACAAGGTAATAGAAATTGACCAGACACCTATAGGACGTACGCCGCGCTCAAACCCAGCCACCTATACCGGTGTATTTTCTGATATCCGTAACTTGTACGTGCAACTGCCGGAATCGAGGATCAGGGGATATAAACCAGGGCGGTTCTCATTCAATGTAAAAGGCGGCCGTTGCGAAACTTGCCAGGGGGCCGGTATGAAGGTAATTGAAATGAACTTTTTACCCGACGTACAAGTACCATGTGAAGAATGCGGTGGCAGGCGTTACAACCGCGAGACACTGGAGGTGCGTTACCGGGGTAAATCCATCAGTGATGTGCTGGATATGAGCATTGAGACTGCTTGCGAATTCTTTGAACATATCCCCTCTATCTATCGCAAAATAAAAACTTTGTTTGACGTGGGCCTGGGCTATATCAGGCTTGGGCAGGCATCAACTACCTTATCAGGCGGCGAAGCGCAACGTGTAAAGCTCGCAACCGAGCTTTCTAAAAAAGATACGGGTAATACTTTTTATATCCTGGATGAACCAACAACCGGCCTGCATTTTGAAGACATCAATGTTTTGTTGGGGGTATTGAACCAATTGGTTGATAAAGGTAACACGGTGTTGGTAATTGAACATAATTTGGACGTAATCAAAGTGGTTGACCATGTGATTGATCTTGGACCTGAAGGCGGCTCAGGCGGTGGCAAAATATTGTTCAGCGGTACGCCGGAAGGGTTATGCAAAGTGAAAGAAAGTTTTACCGGGCAATTTTTGAAAAAGG
>JANYAB010000390.1 GCA_025355225.1 Bacteroidota bacterium | reverse complement strand
CTGACCAGATCGCTGTTCAAATTACTGTTCCTGCTGTTTAATTGAGAAAAGCTTTTAGTCAAAGGGTTAAAAATGCTGATGCCATTAGAATAACCGCCGATCCAAATATTACCCTTTTTGTCTTCTAAAAGTGCCTGTATGGTATTATCACTAACACTATGGGGATTTTTTGCGTCGTGCACATACCGGGTAAAAGTTTTACTTATGGTATCAAATACATTCAGTCCTCCTTCGTCAGTGCCTATCCATATTTTCCCCTTACTATCTTCCAGCAGCGCGTATACTCCATTACCTGCTATATGATCTGGCTCCACCCCTTTAGCAAAATGTTTGAAATTGCCGGTTTGGGGATTCAAACAATCAAGCCCGTTGCCATAAGTACCGATCCAAACCGCATTGTTTTTTTTATTGATTAAAACACAAGATGTGTAATTGCTCTCGAGGCTATTCTTGTTTTTTGAATTATGCCTGTAATAGGTATATTCGTTGCTGGCCCGATTAAAATATTGTAAACCGGCATCAGTAGCCAGGTACAGATTACCTTTTTTGTCTTCTGATATACCCCTGACTATGTTTTTTGCTGAAGGAGTATTTGTTAAAGAAACTTTAAATGATGGGAATATCGACAGGTTCTTATCGTATTTTGAAATCCCTTCGCTTGAAGTTCCGATCCACAAAATACCTTCTTTATCTTCCAGCAACGAATAGATGCCGTCATTAGGCATGAGACTATCACCATCAGTTTTATCATTTATAGGAATTAGCCGTCGCTTTCCTGCATCAAATAGCTGTAAGGTAGTATTGGACGCAATCCAAAACTTGTTGCCTCCGGTTTTGGTTAAAATATATATCGAATTTACACCATGAGCAGAATTTTTATCAGGTTCAACGGCATAATAAGAAAAGCTATTGTTGAACTTATTTAATAAACTTAATCCTTTATTTGTTCCGATCCACAAATTATTCTGTTCATCCTCTATAATTGAGTTGATGGTATTCTGTGCATCTTTTATATGGGGATTCTTTTCTGAGATCCGGATACATTTACCAGTCTTTCTGTCGAATAGATTTAAACCCTTTGTTGTACCTATCCAAAAATCATTATTACTATCTTCGAAAATTGAAATTATATTTGAATCGGTTAAACTGGTAGTGTCCCTTACATTACTAAAAAAGCGTTTAAACTTGCCCGTTTTCTTATCATACCGGTCCAAACCATTCACTGTTCCTATCCACAGATCTGATTGTTTATCCGTGTAAATAATGTTGATGTTATTATTGCTTATCGAATGGGTATCTAAACTGTCGTATTTGAAGTTTACAAATGAGTCTCCTGACCTATTGTATCTGCTTAATCCGCCTATTCTTGTTCCAACCCAAATATCCCCACCGGTATCTTCGCAAATTGCGTTTATCGTATTAGCAGGCAAGGTCCCTGGGGTGTTACTTAAATGTTTGTAAACTTTAAATTTAAAGCCGTCGTATTTATTTAAGCCATCCTGGGTACCAAACCACATAAAACCGTATCTGTCTTTAAGAATGCATTGCACAGAGTTTTGTGAAAGACCGTTGGAGCTGTTTAAACTGGTTATGTTGAGCGTTAATTTCTGAGACGAAACGGGTAGGGCAAGACTTAGTAAAAATAATGTAAGATATAAAATAGACTTTACAGCATTCATTCGAACATATATCTCCTTCAGAAGTATGTTATACGATAATATGTCTTAAAAGTTCATTAATTATTATTTCGTGGAGGATGGTTTTAACTTATATATTATTTGTCATACAAAAAGAGATTTTTACAGCTATTATTTTTAACAGAACTGCTATCAAAAGCGGATTGAATTTGAATTTTCGTAAAACCACGTTCTTATAACAAAAGTATTTGCAACGAATGGGAGTTTTTCATCACAATGCTAACTCTCCTATACCCTGCATATCAGTCATTTATAAAACATTTTACAAAAGCTTACGTACAACTTGGCAGCAAAATTGCTGTATGGTTAATTACTTAATCAATTGAAATGACAACATTATTTTTAGTACTTAAAATAAGCGCCTTGTTAGTGGTCATGCTGCTTCCCTTAGGCCGCCCCGGTAAAAGAAAAAACGGCAACTTTATAGAACTTAGCAACTGGGCTATAAATGAAAACGGCTGTTTGGTAAGCCTCAGTACGACTGAGCCTGACCATCTTAGCCTATAACTTATACTCGCTGATCCTCCGTTTGAATTGAAAAAGCCTTTCGCCAAGCGAGAGGCTTTTTCAATTAGTAAGAATGCCTCTTCTGATAGGGGCGCCTTTACCAAAATCGACATTAGATAAGTACGGGGCATTTTAATTGCATCATGCCTCAAATTTCTTAATCAATGTCCATTTTTCAGGGCGAACACCTATCATCCCGCATCAGCAGTTTTATCCAAAGAAAGCTGAAAATCCTTACTTGTCTCACTTATCTCAACCGGCTCACTGGCTGCGAGGTTGATGATGGTATCACCTTTCTTAAATGGCATTGCTGCCTGCAAGGTGTATTTGCCAAAAGGCACCTGTTTGGCCGTAAATCCGCCGCTTTGATCCTCAGCCGGTGCAGCGAGGGTAATCGCGTCGCCTGTCTCGGGTTTCAAAGTAACTACTGCCGAATTAAAACCACCTTCTACAATATCAGCACCTTCAGGTGTCTGTGAAAAAGCAATTGCTAATTGCAATTCGGC
>JANYAB010000342.1 GCA_025355225.1 Bacteroidota bacterium | reverse complement strand
TCCACTGGCCTTCATAAACCACCTCACTGGCTCGCAAAGCACAAGCCGTTGTTTCGCGAACCTGTTCAGCCTGTGCAATAATCCAGTGTCAGTGGTTTTTGTATGTTAGTCTGCTCATGGCCGCAGTGGCCTAGTTACTTTTGGCTTGACCCAAAAGTAACCAAAACTTAGCGCAGCGATCTCATGAACGCCATTGAAAACAAACACTCCGTGAATAACTCAAGACAGAAAAAAGCTTCCACGCTGCAGGCCAGACTCCCAGGCCCGCTTTTCTGTCAGCCCAATGCTCCTTTCTCTACCTTCATTCTTGATAATCTCTAGTTCACTGAACGCTTTGATTATCATGTTAATTAGCGGGCGATAATGCTCCGGTTATCCTGTGGGTATATTCTAATATTTGCGCTGCGTTTTTTGCAGCATTTGTGTCTACACAATCCAACTCATAAATAGCATCCGGCGATCTTTTACCTATTCCTGTGCGGTAAGTTTTATCATAATAGACCAATACCAGGCTGATAAAATCAGCCATGCGGCCTTCTGTAATAGCCGTTACCGCATTTTTTGTTTGCTCAGGACCAAGGCGCTTCCAAATACGCTGGGTACATTCAATTAGGAAATCTTTATCCAATTGACCGTATTCCTGCACCAGGAAATCTATCCGTTGAATCAAAGGTACTTTTATGTTCAGCAGGCTGGCTCTCTTCATCTGGTCCCATAAGCCATTGGGGATAGATCGTTTACCAATGGTAATACTCTCGTCCTCTATCCATAAAAGCTTATTTTTATCTAACTGAACCAATTGCGTTGCAAGATCATTTTCAAACTGTTCCTGGCTTGGCTGCAGGAGCTTGTTCATAGAACCGTAGGAAGATCCATTGTGTTGCGCCAGGTCTTCCAGGTCGATAACCTGTTCGCCCAGCTCATGCAACTGATGCAGTATGAGCGTTTTCCCTGATCCTGTCATGCCGCCCAACACCATCAGGTTGTATTGCTCCCCGAACTGGTCTAAAACCCAGCGCCTGTATTTTTTATAGCCGCCTTCCAGCAGATAAACCTCGAAACCGTAAAGATCAAGCGCCCAGGCCATAGCGCCGCTGCGCATACCGCCGCGCCAGCAATGCAGGGCAATTTTTTTGTCAGGCGCAATCTCCAGCGCCTGCTGGATAAACCCCGACCATTTAGCCCCGGTCAGGTCGAAACCAAGCAGTATTGCTTTTTCGCGGCCCTGCTGTTTATAGGTAGTACCAACTTTTACGCGTTCTTCATTGCTGAAAAGTGCAATATTGTATGCGCCTGGAATATGCCCATGTTCAAATTCGGCAGGCGTACGCACATCAGCCACCGGGATAGTTTTATCCAGGTTAATAAAGCTATCAATCGCAATATTTTTGATCATGGGTTACGCAATCGTGTTTTTCCGGCACAAAAATAGCGTATTTATGGCAGGATTATTTTGTCGCTTTTGATATTAAGAATTGAAATAGAATTTAACGATAAGTCATTGATCCTGATTCAAATGGTGAACGTTTCTGATTGTTCAACTATTTCGGGGGCTTGCTTAATCGGATAGCCCAATATACCAATAACAGCTATTGCACCATAGGTTATAAAAAGGATTTGAGATAACTTATCTCTATCCAGGAGAGGACTAAAATCATTGAGGATCAAAAAGGGAGCATAAACCAATAGAACACCAATTATACTTAAAACAGCTTTCGATATAAAGACCTTACCGATATAGGGTACAATAAATCTGCAGGCCAAATAAAACAACAGGAAACATGGCAGTGACAATATCGCACCAAATAAAATAGTAAAAATAAATAACTGAAAGGCTGATGATACCCCCTTTTCCAAAGCCATAAAAAGCAACAATACAGGAGCCATTAATATGCTGGTCACCCAAATTCTTAAAACATAATCAGAGATTCTATATTTCATTGTTGCCAAGATTACAATACGCTTATGTTCGACGGTACAAAATCTTTATTTCCCCACCTTTGACAATAAAAAGTCCAGCCCGCCTTTACCCGGCAACTTTTCGGTTGCGGATTTCTCATCAAACACTTTAACCAAATTCTGATCGGTATTGTATTTTGGCCACTCGGGCAGTCCTTTGCCGTTAGGGTTACCCGTTTTAACAAAGTTTACCCAGTATGCCGACATCAGCTTTGCCAGTTCATGGTCGGCAGGCTCAAATGGCCGGTTATTCAGAAACTTTAGGTTATCCATCACATAACATACTTCGCCTGTGTGGAAAGCACCATATTTTACCATATCGCCCGTGGCAGGTACCTTGCGTGCAAAATTATAAACATATACCGGCGACCCCGCAATATCGCTTTGTATACCCGCCCATTTATAGCCAGACAACGCGAATACCATATCCCTGCTTAGTTCTACTTGCGATCTTAACGCCTGCTCGTCCGTTTCGGCAGGAAAGTATTTTAAAAATTCACTAGCGTCCGCACCATAATCTTTGTCGGCTTGCTTCTTGAAATCTTCTTTGTTTTTTGTTCCACCGCCAAATTCATCTGCATTCCATCCTATGATCACCGGAACATGATTTTGCTTGCCTTCGGCAAATAGATCAGCGACCGGTTCGGGTAACACATAACCATCAGTTATCGGTGAATACCGCCCCTGGAATTTTTTCATCATCTCTTCGGCCGGCATGGCGCGCATCTCACTTAATGAATTCATTCCTGCCTTGGTTGCCAGTTTTGCACCCTGCTCTTCTGCTGCCTTCAGGCCGCCTGTACCAACTATAGGGTTTTTTATCAATAGCGATCCGCTCTCGGCAATGGCCCTGTTAAACAGCCCTTTTGCCATTGGCGATGCTACAAGGCAGTTTACGCTCATAGAACCTGCGGATTGCCCGGCGATGGTTACATTTTCCGGATCGCCGCCAAAGGCAGCTATGTTTCGTTTTATCCATTTTAAGGCTGCTATCTGGTCCATCAAACCGTAATTGCCTGAAGCTTTATCCGGCGATTCTTTGGTCAGTTCCGGATGGGCCAGGAAACCAAAAACACCTACCCTATAATTGACTGACACAAACAGGATCCCTTTTTTTGCCATTGCTTCCCCATCGTAGATCGGGCATGCCGTGCCGCCGCTGGTAAAACCACCACCATATATCCATACAAAAACGGCTTTTTTATCAGCTTTGGTCCTGGCGTTTGTCCATACATTCAGGTACAGGCAATCTTCACTGATGGGCTTCTCAGGGATCAGGAACTCCGAAGTGTAAACCATAAAAGGAACTGGCTTGGCCTGCATGGGGCTTGGCCCAAAGGCATCGCACTTTTTTACACCATCCCAGTGCTGCGCGGGCTGTGGGGCTTTCCAACGTAACCCGTTTACCGGCGGAGCCGCAAATGGTACCCCCTTAAAAGAGATCACATCACCCGAACTGTTTTTTACTCCCGATACCAGGCCCGCATCGGTACGCACAACGGACAAGGGTTTTGCGCCATCAAAAACAAATGAAAATAACAGGATAGGCACTGCCAGTATCAAAATGCCAAATGCAATTGTGGTTAGTTTTTTCATCACCAGGAAAGTAAATTAAATGTGTCGGTCTGACGCAATCTAATACCTATTTGTGAATAAAGCAAAAGCCCCGTTAGTTTTTTGTCCTGAAAACTATTTTAAAGGTGCTGCCGACGTTCGGTTCACTATCTACCCAAATTTGCCCCCCTTGTGTTTCCACCTGGGTTTTTATCAAAAACAGGCCCACACCGTGCGCGTCTTTCCGGTCGTTAAAGGTTTTATAAAGGCCAAATATCTTTTTACCGTGCATTTGCAGGTCTATCCCTATTCCATTATCGCTGCACTCTAATACAACCGCGTTGTTTTGGTCGATATAAGTTTTTAAGGTGATCACCGGCGGCACATCAGGCTTACGATATTTTATCGCATTGGTTAACAGGTTCATGATGACACTATCCAGGTATATCCGCGGAAATTCTACCCTTTCGGCCAATAATTCCTTGATAATTGTGACCTGGTTGTTTTTCAGGTCCGAGTCCAGTATTTCCAAAACTCCGTTAATAACCTCATCAAACTCTAAAGTGTCTGCAAGCAGTTCACTTTCCTGTATCCGGACCGCTTCCGATAGGTCCTCGAGCGTTGCCGTTAAGTTATGTGATACTCTTTCAATTTTCTGAAACAGGTCAGCATTTTCGTAATCAAGGTTATCTGTGTCGATTAATAAGGTAAGCTGGGCTATATTATTGGCGTGGTTCCGGATGTTGTGCGACAATATATG
>JANYAB010000313.1 GCA_025355225.1 Bacteroidota bacterium | reverse complement strand
ATCATTATGTGTGCCGGGAATAACAAAGTTATCAGTTACAAACTGCTTAAGATCAAATCCTGGTTTATCTTTTTGACCATTATAATCTTTCATAATCAGCACAGGATCTCTCTTTGGCGTAGCATCAACGAAAGTTTTATTGTCAGGAAAAATATCAGACAACTGCACAGTTTCGAATAATCCCGGAAACAATTGTCTCGGGCTGAGGGTTTGTGCACTTGCAACGTTAAAAGCAATTACGAACGATATTATTATTAAAAGGAGTTTTCTCATTATTACAATATGGTTATGGAAATCGTGTCAGGGCCAAAGCTAAAACTTCATTTTACAGTTTCTGTCGGCAACCGGGGCAATTGCACCTTTCAGGCTTTGTAAATTTTGGAGCACGGAAGGGATTATTACGACTTTATCAAACTTCATGAATACTTTGGTTTATATAATATTGGCTGATTCTTACTAATATTAATGAAGAACACCTATTTAACAAAGTAATAAATACATTATATTATAACCTATTTGTTTACAGAAAATTTAAAAATAAAAGAGCTTTTTATATCTTAATTACCTATAAATCAATAATATAAAAAATACAACTTCATAAGAATATATAAGTATTATTTAATCTATACGGGATGGTTTAGCTTTATTAACATGCTTAGCGAACCCAATGTCGTTAAGTCAAGGATATAAACTCCAGCGGAGTTTAAGCCCGGTAGAAGAGTAAGCCCATAGAAATGTCACGCCGTTAGGTATGGAACCAAAAGTATAACTGACGGCACGCGAGGTCGTTTTTTATTGCTTTTCTACCGAACTTTTGCACCTCTGATGCATTTTTTGAGGACAAAAGCCTTTACCAGGCTTTTCCACGTTCGGTTGGGAAGGTTTCGCCCCGGAGCAAAGATTTGAATTGCGTCCTCCGAAACTACCACTTATAAGTTGCAACGGCCCCGCTTCCCAGGGAACTAGTTACAATTTTTGAATTAAATTTTATGTTAAATACTTGGGTTGAATTGGTATTGTTTAGTACAATAAGCGCTTTTGAACCATCCGGATTTTTGAAAGCCACATTTGGCAGCGCTATTTCATCAGATGCGATCCGGACTGCTCCTGGCTTCACAAATTTAGAGGCATGGGCAATAATATAGTACGACACATTTCGTGTAACAGAAGTACCAATGGTTACAGCCCCTAAACAGGTGGTACATCCTCCATTGGTATGGGGACCATTATTTGGATCAGAGGCAAGGTTCCATTCTATCACATTCCTGCTCCAATCTCTGGTTGCGCCTATGATCAGATTGGTCATGTGCCAGGCTAAATCGCCGCCAAAACTACCTCCGGCAAATGTCGCCTGTTCGGTAAAATATAGATTCTTGTTCGGATAGGCATTGTGTACCTGCAATATCGCATCTATATTCCCCGCATAAAGATGAAAAGCTGAGCCGTCAACAAATGCAGCGGTTGCGTTGTCTGCTAAAATACCCATCGCATATTCAGGATGATCGCAATTATGATCATAAACAATAATCTTTGTTTTTATTCCGGCAGCCTGGAATGCACGGCCTAAGTTATTTTTTATAAAGCTACCTTCATCAGTTGATAGCATCAGCATGGCCGGATTATTAAAGGCATTTAAAGGTTCGTTTTGGGGGGTAATGGCATCAATGTTTATTCCGGCCGCCTGCATACCCTGTATATATTTTACAAAGTAATTTGCGTAAGCTCCAAAACAGACCGGTTTTAAACTACCGCCCGAAAAGCTGTTGCTATCTTTCATCCAGGCTGGCGCACTCCATGGGCAGGCCAGTATTTTGATGTTGGGGTTAAGCGCTATTATTTTTTGCAGGATAGGTATAAGGTCTGTTTGTTCCATACCGAGGCTAAAATGCTGCAACGTAGTATCGCCGGCAACATCGTCATAACTAAAGGTAGCAGCGCTCATATCCGATGCACCTATTGTGATGCGTATATAGCTGACGCCAATACTGGTTGAATCTGTTGAGAATAGCTCCCTTAGCAAAGCGTTTTTTTTCGCATCGGGCATACTGTTGATCAAATAAGCGCTGCCACCTGTTAAAGCAAAACCAAAGCCGTCGATATTTTGAAAGGTTTGTGTGGCATCAACATTTATCGTGGCATTTTGATTGGTACCGTTGCTAAACAGCATCGCCGCATTTTGCTTGCTTAATACCTGGGATTGATCGGGCAGGGTAAGCCACATAGAAACATCTGTTTTAACAGGGGTTACAGGCGTCACCGGTGTTACAGGCACGACATTATCACCCGATGCAGGCGACTTTTTACCACAACCAAACCCGGTCGACAGCAAGCTTAAAAAAATAAATGTAAAAGTGTATTGCCTGATATTTTTCATACGATTTTTTAGGTGCGAAATATTGGAACTCAAAATATAATCAGCGAACGCGAAAGATATAAATAAAGTTCTATATCCCGTTGAGCTGATAAGTTAAATTGGTTTAAGGAGTGTGTACACTAAATTTACACAGATGATTTTTGAACCCTGGCTAACCTATCAGGCTTTCCCATGTTCTGCCCTGCTGGCTTTGTTATCCGCATGAGATTGCGCAATATCGTACTCTAATTCGGGATCAATATTTTGCTCTTCTACTTTTTTTGCCTTTTCCATCAATTCTTCGTGATGCGTCCGTAGCCAGATCAGTTGCTTTTTACCGTATGAAAAACGGGTGAATAACACATAAAGCACCGGTACTATAAATATAGAAATGGTTGATGAAGCGATCATTCCCCCCAAAACGGTCACACCTATAGTATTCCTGGACTCAGCGCCGGCACCCGTTGCTAAAACAAGTGGCATTACCCCAAGAATAAATGCCATTGACGTCATGATAATTGGCCTCAAGCGTAAACGTACGGCTTCGATGGTCGATTTTATCAGTTCCTCACCCCTATCTACCCTTAACTTGGCGAATTCTACGATCAGGATAGCATTTTTTGCAGATAACCCGATCAGCGTTATCAACCCTATTTGGGCATAAACATTATTGGTAATGGTTGGCGTAGTTGTAAGGGCAAGTATCGCCCCGAATGCACTTATTGGCACAGCAAGCATTACCGAAAATGGCACCGACCAGCTTTCGTACAATGCTGCAAGAAAAAGGAAAACGAAAACAATAGAAAAAAGAAATATATAAACTGTAATAGACCCGGCCTTTATTTCTTCATAACTAAGTCCCGAAAATTCATAGGTATATCCGCGTGGTAATTCCTTTGCGGCTAATGCCTTTAATCCATCAATTGCCTGGCCGCTGCTATAGCCTTCTGGTATTGAACCATTAACTTCCGCGGAGCGGAAAATATTAAAGTGTGAAATAAGCGGAGCGGCTATGGTAGGTTTGAAATTGATCACTGTACTTAAGGGCACCATTTGACCGGCCTTATTGCGCACATAATATTTGTTCATATTACCAATGAGCGCCCTGTATGCCGTGTCTGCCTGAACAACAACGTGATAAGTACGGTTATAAAGTGTAAAATTATTTACAAAAAGGCTGCCCATATAGGCCTGCATTGTTGAAAAGACATCCGAAATATTAACGCCCAACTTTTGGCATTTCTCCCTGTCGACATTAAGATCGTAACTTGGAGTATGTGCCGAAAAATAGCTGAACGCTGTTGATGTTGCGGGAACTTTCTGCGCTGCTGCGACAAATTTTCTAATTACCTTTTCAAAGGCATGTATATCGTCAGTTGAATTACCTTGTTCAATTTGCATGCTGAAACCAGCTGCCAGCCCTATGCCTCTTATCGGTGGCGGCTGTATAGTTACCACATTTGCATTTTTTATTCCTGCTTTAGCAATTTCTTTTTTAATTGCACTCATTATACCCTGCACTTTTGTAGCCGGTGTTGTGCGTTCGTCCCATGGAGTAAGCATACAAAACATGGAGCCATTATTAGAATTGGCCCCTCCGTTTAATATGTTAAAGCCGGATATAGCTGTGTAATGAAGTATCCCCGGAGTAGAGCCCACTATCTTCATCAGCTTTTGCATAACGTTTACTGATTGCGTAGTCGATGAAGCCTCGGGTAATTGATAGGTGACAAACAACCGGCCCCCATCTTCAGATGGCACAAATCCGGAAGGCTTGCTTTTAAATAAAAGATATGCCCCTACACAAATACACACCAATATGATGACGATAAATTTCGCGCCCTTAATGCTTCTTTTTACCCCATTTGAATATTGAAGCGTTATTTTATCAAACCAGGTATTGAAATAATAAAAAAACTTATCCAGCCAATTTGATGATTTTTTGGTAACATGACTGGGCCTTAATAACAAAGTGCATAGGGCGGGTGTTAACGACAATGCCACAAAGGCTGAAATAATAACTGATATGGCTATCGTTATGGCAAACTGCTGGTACAAACGGCCTACAATTCCCGGAATGAAGCCAACAGGTACAAACACAGCCGCCAAAATGAGCGCTATTGCAACTACTGGGGCCGAAATCTCCTTCATAGCGTTGTAAGTAGCTTCTTTGGGCGACATATGCTGCTCATCAATATAGTGCTGCACAGCTTCGACGACAATAATAGCATCATCGACCACAATACCTATGGCTAGTACGAAACCAAACATGGTGAGCGTATTTACGGTGAAACCCAAAGGTATAAAGAAGCAAAAAGTAGCCAGGATTGACACCGGTATGGCTAAAATTGGTATAATAGTAGAACGCCAGTTTTGCAGGAACAGGAACACGACTACAGCTACCAAACCAAGTGCCTTTAACAACGTGCCTACAACTTCCTGCATGGAAACTTTTATAATAGTTACCGATTCAAATGGCACGATATAATCGACATCACTTGGAAAGGTTTTTTTTAATCGGGCAAGCTCAGCATACACGTTGTCGGCGGTTTGAAGAGCATTGCTTCCGGGTGATTGAAAAACCTGTATAGTAGAACATCTGTTTCCATCGGTAAATGCATTGCTTGAAAATGTAAACTTGCCCAGTTCCACTCTCGCCACATCTTTAAGGTAAACCAGTTCGCCTGTTGACGGGATAGTTTTCACTATGACTTTTTCATAGTCCTCAACTCTATTCAACATTCCGTTTACGAGGATACCAATTTCAGAAGCCTGGTTAGCCTGTTGTGGTGGTGAACCAGCGGAACCGGCAGCTACATAAACATTTTGGGCGTTCAATGCCGCGGTAACATCTGATGGTGTTAAACTATAAGATGCCATCTTATCCGGGTTCATCCAAATACGCATACTAAAGGCATCAGTACGCGCGCTTACATCTCCTACACCAGAAACCCGTAATATGGCATCTTTAATGAAGGTATTGGTGTAGTTATCCAGGAAGGTTATGTTATGTGTACGGTGGGGTGAATAAACAGCTACCAGCATCAACTGATCCGGGTTACTTGCACGCACGGTTAAACCCAGTTTACTTACTACCGCAGGCAATGTAGGCCCTGCTATCCCAACCCTGTTTTGAACATTAAGCGCTGCAATATGCACATTGGTACCAATATCAAAAGTTACCCTGATACCGACCCCTCCGCTATTGGTGCTGGTGCTTTGCATGTATTCCATGCCAGGTGTGCCATTTACCTGCTCTTCTATAGGAATAGCAACGGTTTGTTCAACGGTTTGCGCATCGGCGCCTGTATAAGACCCGTTAACCGAGACACTGGGCGGTGAAATATTTGGATACTGATCTACAGCAAGATTGAAAAGACTAATAGTCCCTGAGATCATTAATACCACAGATATAACAATCGCAGTGACCGGCCTTTTTATAAACGTATTCGCAATCATCCTTAATCGGTTTTACTCAGTTCGCGGGATTTTTGTATCTCGTATTCTAATTCGGGATCGATATTCTGCGCCTCCACTTTTTTGGCCTTTTCCATCAAATCTTCATGATGCTCCTGCAGATAAGCCAGCTTTTCTTTACCATACGAGAAGCGGGTGATTAGCACGAAAAGTACCGGAACTATAAATATCGCCAGTGTCGAAGCAGCCAGCATTCCTCCAAGTACCGTTAAACCTATTGTTCTTCGGGCCACGGCACCAGCCCCGCTTGCAAAAACCAGCGGCAATACCCCCAATATAAATGCGAGGGAGGTCATGATAATTGGCCGTAGTCGAAGACTAACCGCGTCAAGTGTCGATTTTAAAAGGTCTTCACCCCTATCTACCCGTACCTTGGCGAATTCTACAATAAGGATCGCATTCTTGGCCGCCAGGCCGATCAGTGTGATCAGTCCTATTTGCGCATACACATTATCGGTAAGACCTGGTACAAATATCAGCGCAAGGATGGCACCAAAAGCGCCGACAGGTACGGCAAGGAGTACCGAAAATGGAACCGACCAGCTTTCATATAATGCTGCAAGGAATAAAAAAACGAACGTAATGGAAAAGAGGAATATATATATAGTGGTTGACCCAGCTTTTATTTCCTCGTAACTCAAACCAGAAAACTCATAGGTATAACCTTCGGGTAATACTTTTGCAGCGACATCCTGCAAAGCTGCAATTGCCTGTGCGCTGCTATAGCCATCTTTAGCTGAGCCATCGACCTCGGCGGTACGGAAAATATTAAAATGCGATATTAACGGGGCCGCTTCTGTCGGTTTGTAACTTATCAGCGTACCAAGTGGCACCATTGTGCCGGCCTGGTTGCGCACATAATACTTATCCATATCCGACACTACCTTTCTAAATGCAGTATCAGCCTGAACAACTACGTGGAAGGTACGGTTATACGTCGTAAAATCATTTATATACAAACTACCCATATAGGCCTGGATAGTTGTGAAAACATCTGAAATATTAACGCCCAGTTTTTCACATTTCTGCCTGTCAACGGTGAGATTAAAATTAGGTGTATGCGCGGTGAAGAACGTAAACGAATTAGTTATTGCCGGATTCTTATTTGCTTCGGCCACAAACTTGTTCACAACACTTTCAAAAGCATGAATATCATCATTTGTGCTGCGCTGCTCTATCTGCATGCTAAAACCTACGGTTGCACCTATACCGGGCAAGGGAGAGGGCTGTATAACTTCCACATTTGCGTTTTTGATACCCGCGTCCGAAATTCGTTTTTGCATTACGTCGATAATACCCGGGACCTGCTCGCTTGAGGTACTTCGGTCATCCCATGGTTTAAGCTGGATATAAATGGTGCCGTTATTTGAATTGCTTGCATTGGTTACCACATTAAGTCCTGATAAAGCGGCATAGTGTGCCACGCCGGGAGTAGTAGCCACAACATGCATTAATTTGGACATTACATCGACCGATTGTGCAGTGGATGATGCCGGCGGTAGTTGATAGGTTACATATAGATTTCCGTCATCCTCAGAAGGAATAAACCCGGTAGGTTTTTGCTGGAACATGAAATAAGCACCTATACAAACGCAAAGCAGCAAGATCAGAATATATCTTGAACCTTCTATGCTTTTCTTAACCCCGAAAGTATACTTATCCGTTATCCGCTGGAACCATTCATTAAACTGAAAGAACCATTTGTTGAGGCCTTTTGCTTTTTTATTAACATCAGTCGGCTTTAATAATAAGGTGCAAAGCGCCGGGGTTAATGATAATGCGATGAATGCTGAGATGATAACGGAAATAGCAATAGTAATGGCGAACTGCTGGTACAAACGGCCTACAATACCCGGGATAAAGCCTACCGGCACAAACACCGCAGCCAGTATAAGCGCGATAGCAACCACTGGCGCCGATATATCTTTCATAGCCTGGTAAGTAGCTTCCTTAGCCGACATATCCTTTTCATCAATATAATGCTGCACCGCTTCGACCACAATAATGGCATCATCCACTACAATTCCAATAGCCAATACGAAACCAAACATGGTTAAGGTATTGATGGTAAATCCAAGGGGAATGAAGAAGCAAAAAGTACCGAAAATTGATACCGGAATGGCAAGTACGGGAATCAGAGTAGATCGCCAGTTCTGTAAAAACAGAAAAACTACAATAGCAACCAATCCCAATGTTTTTAATAAAGTTACTACCACATCCTGCATAGACACCTTTACCACTGTTACAGATTCGAACGGAACACTATATTCCACATCCGACGGAAAAGTTTGCTTAAGTTTAACTAACTCCGCATATATACCGTTTGCAGTTTGCAGGGCGTTACTGCCCGGTGCCTGGTAAATTTGCAAATAGGAAGCTCTTTTCCCATCCACAAAAGAGTTGCTTGAGAAAGTAAACTTGCCCAGTTCAACCCTGGCCACATCTTTAAGGTAAACCAGTTCGCCGGTTGTTGGAATGGTTTTCACAATGATGTTTTCAAACTCCGAAACCTTGCTTAATCTTCCGTTTACAAGAATACCCAATTCATAAGTCTGGCTCGAGGACTGCGGCGGTACACCTGCCGTCCCCGCGGCCACCTGTACATTTTGTGCATTTAGCGAAGTAATTACATCCGCCGGAGT
>JANYAB010000284.1 GCA_025355225.1 Bacteroidota bacterium | reverse complement strand
ACCTATCCTTCCTGATCTTTTTAAAAACAACGACCATCGCTCGCTTCCCTGTTCCGCTTCTGCATCACTGCTTCCGTTTCACCTTTCCGCCAGCTTGGTCTCGCTGCGCTTCATAATTTATCTCGCCTTTTAAAGAACTTTTGTCGTTCCCTGTCGCAGGGAACTTGTATTTAAAAATCCCGGAGGATCTTACTTTTTTAACTGTTTGCCTCGTTTCCGAAGCGGCTGCAAAGATGGGGATAATTTCAATACGAGTCAAGTGTTATTTTCACTTTTTTCAATATATTTTTTTAACCCCAAATCTTCAAAAAACAACGCCCTTTTTCCAAAGCGGACACAAATGTAAGGAGAATCCGGCTACCAGCCAAAAGAAATATTAAAATAATCAAAACAATACATTAACTTCCTGTAAACTAAGGCCAATAAATAACCAATTATTTGCCTCAAGGCCACAAAATATCCAAGCAAGCGATTTTGTATCTTTGGAAACAATATGAACGATCCAGTTTTCCCTCCGAATTTTCTGTCTGAAATTGCCGGCGCACCGGGATTTAATGCAGAAAATTTTATTAAAGCACACCAACTTTCCGAATCCCCTACCTCAATAAGGCTTAATCCTTTCAAGCTATCAGCCATCAAAAGCAACAATCCTGTTCCATGGTGCGCCGATGGATATTACCTGGACACCCGTCCGTCGTTTACCTTCGACCCGCTTTTTCATGCGGGCTGTTATTATGTACAGGAAGCATCGTCCATGTTTATTGATCATATCCTACGCTATATTAATAAGGACAATATCGAAAGCATCAAAGTACTGGATCTGTGTGCCGCTCCCGGCGGTAAAAGTACGCTGATCAATTCGACCCTAAAAAATACCGACTTACTGGTTGCCAACGAGATCATCAAAACGCGTGTGCCTGTTTTAAATGATAATTTATCCCGCTGGGGCACAAGTAATACCATAGTGACCAGCAACGACCCAAAGGATTTTGGCAGGCTGAAAGGTTTTTTTGATATCATCCTGGTGGATGCACCTTGTTCAGGCTCGGGTATGTTCAGGAAGGATCCGGCTGCGATGAATGAATGGTCGGAAGGCAATGTCAATATGTGCCAGCAAAGACAGGAACGTATCCTGGCCGACGTTTATCCTGCTTTAAAGGAAGATGGCTACCTTATATATTCTACCTGCTCCTACTCTACTGAAGAAAACGAGGATATACTGGATCGGCTCTGCAACGAGTTTGCACTGGAAAGCATACGGATACCTATTGAAGCGGATTGGGGCATAGTGGAAAGCCAATCGACCCAAAAACAAGCCTGGGGCTATCGCTTTTACCCGGACCAGGTAAAAGGCGAAGGTTTATTTGCGGCTTGTTTACAGAAGAAGGAAAGCAGTGGCGATGTTTCCAATACCAAATACAAGGATCATCAAAAAGCGAATTTTAAGGAGATCGACCTGGTAAAGCCTTATATTAAGGACCCCGACAATTATTATTATTTTAAAGTGAATGACGACTGGCTGGCCATAGACCGGGAGCATAGACATAGTCTTGGCATTTTGCAGCAGTATTTTTATATCAAAAAATCGGGTGTACGTATGGGCAAACTGGCCGGCAGGGATCTAATACCCGATCACGAACTGGCTTTAAGCTTAATAGTAAATAAGGGTAGGTTTTTACAAACGGAACTAAATAAAGAGCAAGCCATCCAATACCTGCAACGTGCAGATATTTCTAATTTGGATACTTTAGACAAAGGCTGGAGTTTAATGAATTTTGAAGGGCACGCTTTAGGATGGGCGAAGTTGTTGCCGAACAGGATCAATAATTATTATCCGAAGGAGATTCGAATCATGAGCCCCCTGGCCCCCTAAAGGGGGAATTAAATATTCATTTCAACTTGCTATCTTTGAGGTAGTTCTTTTGAAATAACCTCAACTCTTACAATAATCAAATATGAATAATTATTACGTTTCAATTGACGGGAAACAGACTGGGCCCCATCCTATGGAAGAAATTAAGTCTATGAATCTTTCAGATAAAGATTTAATATGGAATGAAAATTCACCAACTTGGGTTAGTGCTGCAGAGTTTCAAGAATTTAGAGGAATAGTAAGAATAACCCCTCCGCCTCTTCCAAGTAAAAAGTTTAATGAATCAAAAGCTATCAATAAAGCATTGGTGGATAGCTTATTACCTTTTATTATGATTTTACTTATAAGTTTTATAGCTTTTAATGGATTCGCATCTCGGGAAGCATTAAAACAATCTTATCCGTTATGGGTAAATATCGACGAATCAGAAATAAGAGAATATATCCTTATTATGAGTTTAATCATGTCCATAATACCCTCATTAATTGTATTAATCATTGATTACCGAATAAGGATAAACCGTGAAATCTCAAGATTAACTATTTAAACCCTTTATTTTGTTTGAATCCGATCTCCAATTAATGCACCCTAATACTGCCCGATCGACAACAGCACCAAAGTACAGGCATACTCTGTTTCAATCCCTTTTTCCTTTGCCATGCGGCGAAGCTCTGGGTTTTCAGTGCCGGGGTTAAAGATGATTCGTTTGGGGTGGGTATCCAATATATAATCATACAGGCCCTCCTGGTTATGCGGACCTACATATAAGGTAATGGTATCTATATCCTTATGAATCGTTTCCGGTTTTTCAATAGGTACCCCGGCTACCTCGCCGCTTCTCAATCCCACGTTCACAATACTATGCCCGCTGCGTACCAGTCTATTCGATGCAAGATAGGCATAGCGGCTTGTGTTGGGTGTTGCGCCTAAAACCAGTGTTTTTTTATTCATGTTTTTTTGATTTCACCGATGTGATTATATGATTACACCGATGTGTGTTTTTTTTTGATTGCACAGATGTGTTTTTAATCGGTGTAATCATCTTCCAATCAGTGTAATCCTATTTAATAATGCGATCTGCCCGGCGTGGTAAATGTGATGTTGTATCAGTCCTTCGACCAATTCTTCATAAGTTATTTCACCGACTTCGCTGTTTCCTTCGTTATTTATCGGTTCATCCCATTTCTCCACCGGGAAATCCTGGATAACACCGAGCAAATTTACGTTGACC
>JANYAB010000281.1 GCA_025355225.1 Bacteroidota bacterium | reverse complement strand
CCTTGCTATTCCTGCTCGAAAAAGAGTTCAGGCAAATATCGCGCAATAAACAAATGATCCCGCTGCTGCTTATAGCGCCGGTGATACAGTTGGTGCTGCTGCCATTGGCCGCCAATTATACAGTAAAGAATATTTCTATTGCGGTGGTTGATAACGACCATTCTACTTTTTCGCGGAAACTGATCTTCAAGATCACCGCCTCGGGTTATTTTAAACTTACCGGCTATACAGCTTCTTATCACGAAGCATTATCGATGGTAGAACAGAACAAAGCAGATCTGGCGCTTCAGATACCTGTAAATTTTGAGAAGAACCTGGTAAGAGAAAATTCAGAGAAGGTTTTTATAGCCATCAATGCCATTGAAGGGACAAAAGCCAACCTTGGCGGGGCCTATCTCAGCAGTATCATTGGTGATTTTAATTCAGATATAAGGGCCAATTGGCCGGCGGCTACCGTATCATTGGATACGCCGCAGGTCACTGTGGCATCGTCGTACTGGTATAACCCGTTCATGGACTATAATTTGTATATAGTGCCTGCTATTTTGGTTACGCTGGTTACGGCTATGGCCGCCATGCAATCGGCTTTTAATATTGTACAGGAAAAAGAGAACGGCACCATCGAGCAGATAAATGTTACCCCCATTAAAAAACACATATTCATCCTTGGAAAATTGATACCGTTCATGGTTTTAGGGACTATTCTTTTCACACTTGGTTTGATAATAGCACGGCTTTTTTATGGGATTGTTCCAGTCGGGAATCTTTTGGTGTTGTATGGCTCACTTATCGTTTATCTTTTTGCCATGCTCGGCTTCGGCCTGCTTATATCTACCTACTCCAATACGCAGCAGCAAGCGATGTCGCTCTCGTTTTTTTTCATCTTAATATTCAACCTGATGAGCGGTGTGTTCAACTCGGTCGACAGTATGCCGCAATGGGCTCAAACCATTGTAGAGACCTTCCCAACCAGTCATTTTATAAAAATAATGCGGATGGTAGTATTGAAGGGAAGCGGTTTCGGTGATATACTATATCAGTTAGGTGCTATGTTAACTATCGGGATTTTATTGAATTCCTGGGCGGTTTTGAATTACAGAAAAACTTCAGGATGAGTTGAAAATGTTGTAAAGTTGAAATGTTGTAAGGTTGAAATTTTGTAAAGATGCTTTTACTTACGGACTTCCCGACTTTCGGACTAATACCTCACTGCTCAACTGCGGAAAACACTTCAAGCAATACATTCCATTTATGGTTCGGATCAATTTCCCAGATGCGGACGTAATTATAATTGCTCACGATGTTCCCCTTTTTTATCCGGGCACGTCCGTAGCTGTAAGCCAGGTCGTTACTTGATGAACGGCCAACATTAATGGTTTCGGCCGATATGCTTATCGCTTCGTTATCAATAAATTTCATGATCTTATCGGGGCCGATAATCGGATCGAAACCAGGGAAATAGTAGCGGCCTTCGGGACTGAGGAATTCCTTGTAGGTGGCCAATGCCGAAACCGATAATTCGTGATTGAATATTTTATCAGTACCTATAATGATGCTTCTTCCGTTAAAAGGTTCCTTACTTGGCGCCGTTTGTTTTGAAAGATCAGGCTCCTTAAAGTCAGTTATTTCTTCCTGTTCAGGTTCGGGATGTTGTATGCCCAGATCAATTAATAATTTCAATTTATTATCCAGATCGGCGCGCCAGATGGAAACATATTCGCCATAAACTTTATCACTGTCATTTTTCCCATTCTGATAAACATAGGGCCCCGCGGTAAAGGCTAGGTCGCCATTGGCCGAAATGCGCGCAAATTTAGGCTGCCAGGTTAAACTACCTGGTTGTTTATCTATAGAACTGTAAAAGTCAGTTATTTTAACCACTTCAGGTTTAAACACGATGCCTTCAGGGTCTGCAACAGACAAAAAAGCATCCTTTATACCCTTACGCTCAACTAACTTATTAAAACTTTGCTCGGCGGCTATTGCCTTGTTCACTTCTACGGTGTTTGTTTGCGCTAAGGCTAACCCCTGGCAACTAATAAGTATAGCAGCAGCAAAAATTGATCGTTTCATTCTTATAACAGGTTTTTGGCAATTTAACAATAAAAATTTTAGTGGTTTACAGCTGCGATTTAATAAGGCAGTTGTAACTGCTAATTTTCTAACCGAATTTATTAACGGTTTTGTATAACATAAAGTACTAAATCAACTTTTATGTTTTAGTATTGAATTTAAATTTTACTCCAGGTCGTGCCTTCCTTACCATCGTTCAATTGAAAGCCTATCTTTTGCAGGCCATCCCTTATCTTATCAGAAGTGGCATAATCGCGGTTAATTTTAGCCTCGCCTCGCAACTCAACTATCATATCGAGTACTTTGGGCAAATCATCACCGGCTGCCTGCTCATTTGTCAACCCTAAGATATCCAAAATAAAAATCCGCATCAATTGTTTTAAAAGCTCCAGGTTTGTGCTGTTGATCTTTAATTTACCATCATGCACAGAATTGATAATTCGCGATGCTTCAAAGAGCTCGGCTATTAACACCGGGCTGTTAAAATCATCATTCATGGCCTCATAGCAGCGCAACAATAAAGGCTCAATTTCAACCTCAGTAGTGCCCGATGCCACAAGGCTATCCAGCAGCGAAAAGGAATTCATTAACCGCTTAAAACCTTTCTCCGACGCCTCCATAGCGTCATTACCAAAATCAAGGGTGCTTCTATAATGGGCCTGGAGCATAAAAAAACGTACGGTCATGGGACTATAGCCTTTATTCAATATAGAATGGTTGCCTGTAAACAACTCATAAGGCAAAAAGCTATTACCTAATGATTTTGACATTTTTTGGCCATTTACCGTAAGCATATTGGTATGAACCCAGTAATTTGCAGGATTTTTATTACAAGCTGCAACATTTTGCGCTATCTCGTTCGTGTGGTGCGTAGGCATCAGATCAATGCCTCCGCCGTGGATGTCGAAATGCTGACCGAGATATTTAGCGCTCATAGCCGAACATTCCAGATGCCAGGCAGGGAAACCAATGCTCCAGGGCGAAGGCCATTTCATCAGGTGCTCGGGTTTAGCTTTTATCCATAATGCAAAATCAAGTTTACCAAGTTTCTCATCCTGGCCACCCAGGTCGCGGGTATTATTGATCAGGTCTTCCAGCTTTCGCCCGTTTAAAATACCGTAATCCTGGGTTTTGTTGTATTTCTCTACATCAAAATAGACTGAACCATCTACTTCGTAGGCATAACCTCTTGCCAATATGGCTTTAACCAGCTCTATCTGTTCAATAATATGGCCTGTGGCCGTTGGTTCTATGCTTGGCGGTAGTACATTAAATATCCGCATTACATCATGAAATCCAATGGTGTATTTCTGCACTATTTCCATTGGTTCCAATTGGGCCAGTTTTGCTTTTTTTGATATCTTATCTTCTCCTTCATCGCCGGCGTCTCCCTCCAAATGGCCGGCATCGGTCACATTACGTACATAGCGTACTTTATAGCCTAAATGACTAAGGTACCTGAATATCAAATCAAATGAAATATAGGTGCGGCAGTTGCCCAAATGTACATCACTATATACAGTGGGCCCGCAAACATACATGCCCACATGCGGTGGGTTTATCGCAATGAACTTTTCTTTTTTCCTTGTTAAAGTATTGTAAACAAATAGATTTTGTTCCATGGCGGCAAACTTACGATTTTTTTACAGCCCCCTATAAATCCCCATCTCGCTGGCTCGAATTTTTTATAATTCTTTTGCAATAATTTGGCGCTATGGCAGATAGCATGGTTAGCCAATTAGCTCTTAGCTCAAAGAACTAAATGAATAGGTTATATTTTGTTGATCCGGCTAAGAGGCTTGCCGGATTTGGCTAAAGCCCTTTTATTAATCCTGTATACCCGTTGGCTGAAGCCGATGGCAATGAACGCCACGCACTATATTTCATTTCATTGCCGTCCGCTTTAGCGGGCGGTGGCTGTATAAAGGTTGAGGGGCTTTAGCCCAAAAATACTATTTCAATATCAAATCACTCCGTACCGGGTAATGATCTGATAGCTTTTTTTCGACGATATTATAACTCGCCACTTCAAACCGCGGGCTGGCCATAATGTAGTCAATTTGGTAATTGGGGAAACTGCCATTATAGGTGCGCCCAAAACCCGAACCTTTTTCCCAAAAAGCGTTCTTTAAACCTTTGCACATCTGGTTGACCGCAAATGAGGTAGGCGTATCATTAAAATCGCCCGAAATAATGTAGGGATAAGGGCATGCATCGGCACTGCTTCTTATCTTAATTATTTGTTCGCTTCTTTTTATAAATGCGCCTTTAAGCTTGCTTCCTATTCGTTTGGTAGAGTTTATATCCGGCTTGCCTTCTTGCGATACGCTGTTTAGGTAACGATAATCATCAGGGTCGAACCGGATAGATTGCAGATGCACGGTATACACCCGGAATGTTTGTTCGCCTTTTTTTACATCGATATAAAGGCATTGGTTTTCGCTAGATTTATCAGCCAGTTGTATGAATCCGTGCGCCACTATCGGGAACTTCGAAAACAGGGCCATGCCGATAGCTTCATCTTTATTGGCGCGTATTGGTACAAAATAATAACTGTTGGACTGAAGTATTCTTTGGATGGAATCGAGCATATCATATTGTCCGCGCGTACGTGTATAAAACTCCTGGAAACCAATAATATCCGGCCGTTCATCTACTATTATCTGTAATATTTCGCGCTTGGTCGAGAGATCATTTTTTGACCCGTAGCGTTTAAAATTATGAACATTATACGTCATCATGCGCACCCTGTTTAGTCCCTGGTAATTACCGTTGTCCGAAGCAAAGCGAAGGCCTATATTTTTATTCAGCACAGTCCAGCCTACGCCGATACAAATTACGGAAAGCAATACCCATAAACTTTTGCGTAACAACCAATAAAATATAAGTATTACATTAAAGAGCAGCAGAAACGGATAGGCGAGGCCAAAAAAAGGGATGATCCAGGAATTCCGGGGATCGGTTGTGGGGGCGAGGTAACTAATCAGCAAGGCAACACCAAGGAATATGTTTATCCAAAGGAATATCTTATCAATAAAGTTTAACCCCTTTTTAGCCTTCATTGTCCTTGCTGGCCCGAAATAGTATCTCTTTTTCCTGCTTGCTCAGGCTTTCGTAACCTGATTTAGAAATTTTATCCAAGATACGGTCTATTTCCTCTTGTCGCGGCAAGGAATTTGAATTTTTGTCCGAATTTTTAGCAACTACTTTTAGCCTGGGTCTGGGCTTGAAAACTTTAATGATCGCGCCTATCCAATCGTTTCCCCGCTGTAACTGTTTAATGTAGATAAAGCCAAACAGGGCCCCTCCCAGGTGAGCAATTTCGCCTCCGGCATTTGGTCCGGCAACACCTAAAAAATCAATCACAACATAAAATATGGCTATCCATTTTAGTTTTACAGGGCCAATAAACATCAGGCTTATGCTATAGTCGGGGAGCAACGTTGCCGTAGCAATGATGACGGCCATTACACTTGCCGAAGCGCCAACAACGGTACTGCCATTTACAAGTCCCGTTTGTGTGAATAAAGGGAAAATGTTATAAAATAAAACAAAAAATAAGGCGCCTGATAATCCTCCTAAAAGATATAAACCGATGGTCCGCTTGTTGCCAAGGTATTCCTCAAATATTTGTCCCATCCAGTACAGCCAAAGCATATTAAACAGGATATGAAAAATACCCGCATGCATAAACATATAGGTAAGGGGTGTCCAAAAACGGGTAAGTAATTTGGGTAGATAAGAGGGGAGCAGCAGATAATCGTTAGAATAGGCTGTTAAAATATCATGTCCCAAAAAAAGCCGCTCGAAAACAGCAGGAATATTAACAGCTAAAAAAACGATCACATTAATGCCTATAAGCAGGTTTATTCTGCTGCCCGACCTGAGCA
This sequence comes from Bacteroidota bacterium, assembly GCA_025355225.1. Classification (GTDB taxonomy): domain Bacteria; phylum Bacteroidota; class Bacteroidia; order Sphingobacteriales; family Sphingobacteriaceae; genus Mucilaginibacter. The sequence goes on along the minus strand of JANYAB010000281.1, from coordinate 451 downwards.
TTTTAAACTGAATATTTTGCCAAAGCATACTCATAAATCAATATATATTACCGATAACGAATAACAGTTAATAAAAGTTGTTGTTTGGCCTTTGCATTCGCCAAATTTTTAACAAGATAAAGCCAAATAATGCCCCTCCTAAGTGCGCGAAATGGGCGACGTTGTCTCCTGAAAACTGCCCAATGCCCGAAAATAATTCAAAAAGCACATAACCGCCAATAGCATACTTTGCTTTGATAGGAATGGGTATAAACATTAAATAAAGTTCTACATTAGGATATAGCACGGCCAGGGCAACTGCAATTCCAAATATTGCCCCCGACGCGCCTAAAATGGGGACACGATAAATTTCCTGTATCTTTTCGTACCCCGGATATCCTGCATATTGAGAAAAATCGCCGTGCGGAATAATAAAAGAACCGATAACGCTATGGAGTTCTATAGATTGTAC
>JANYAB010000227.1 GCA_025355225.1 Bacteroidota bacterium | reverse complement strand
TCTCCGGGCGGCAATGATTTTTTGGAGATACCAAACAGGTAGTTATCCAGATCAAACGCTTTTAAAATCATTTTCAAAAGCGCCCGCTATTTGCGTGCGCTTTTTTTATTTTTGCCAAGTGTTAAACAAGCAACCAATAGGTATTTTTGATTCGGGCTATGGGGGCTTGACGGTTTTCCGATCCATTGCAGACCGGCTCCCCGGTTATGATTATATCTACTTAGGCGATAACGCAAGGGCTCCTTACGGCAACCGCTCATTTCATACCATCCACCAGTACACCTGGGAATGCGTGCAAATGCTTTTTAAAATGGGATGCCCCCTTGTCATACTGGCATGCAATACGGCCTCGGCCAAAGCGCTCAGAACCATACAGCAGCAGGACCTGCAAAGGGAAGACCCCGCTAAAAGAGTACTTGGCGTTATCCGGCCCACTGCCGAAGTGATTGGCAATTATACCAAAACCAAAGAGATCGGCGTACTTGGCACCAAAGGCACAGTGCAATCAGAGTCGTATCTGATAGAGATCGAACATTTTTTTCCGGAGATAAAGGTTTACCAGCAGGCTTGCCCGCTTTGGGTACCCCTTATCGAGAACGGAGAATACGATAACCTTGGCGCTGATTATTTTGTTGCATCTTACCTGGATCAGATTTTGGCGCAATCAACCCAAATTGATACGCTTTTACTGGCTTGTACCCACTATCCTTTACTGCAGCAAAAGATCAAAGCCTATTTGCCAGCCCATATTCAGGTAGTAGCACAAGGAGATATTGTTGCCAAAAGTTTGGAGGACTACCTGCATCGTCATCCTGAAATGGAAAAGAAACTGACAAAAAACAGCACACAGCGATTTTTTACAACCTCAGATGATACGTCAGATTTCGACCATCATGCATCCATGTTTTTTGGCGAGCAGGTAAAGTCAGAATTTATTCCATTAAAGTAAATAAGTACTGACACACTTGTGTCACGAACTTATCCAATCGTTATCCGTAAATTTGATTGTAGTCACACATGGTATTGTGGACGGTAAGGTGACGTAAAGTTCCCGATGCTCCGGAACTTAGGCCGCGCTGCACACAACCCCAGATATAGGGTAGCAATTATCTGGTGGAGGTTACATTGGCCATAATGATACATATCAATTGTTTAAATAAAATTAGGTAATTATGAAAATTCGCCAAAATAATATTACTTTAACTATAATAGTTTCGTTTTTGTTAGTGGCTGGTATATTCGGCTATTTCTATGATTATCATGATATTTATTTATTGTCGTTAGACGGACGTATAGAAAGTATTAGAAAAGATATTAAAGAGGCGATGTATATTACAGTTTCAAGTAAAGAACACAATATATCGCATTACTGGCCAAAATTGCAAATTAATGTTAAGGTAGGTGATTCGGTTTATAAGAGGCCCAAAGAATACGAGATTATTCTAATTAAAAAAGCAACTAGAGAAAGGATTATTTGCAAGTACAAGGAAGTGCCGCCGCCTCGCGCTGTCGGACAATGACAAGAGGGCAAAGGGGGCCTGTGTGCCAGAAGAACAGCAATAGTAATAGTTACTATTGAGCTACTGACAAAACGGTGTCAGTGCTTAGTTGAAATTTTTTACCGAAATTAGCAGGTAACATATTCTATTAACTTAGTCGAACTTAATCAACCAATTACCCAATTATTACCACGCATTTATTAAGTTTGCAGCTAAAGCAATCCTGATTGAACTTTTATCTTAAATATTTCATCGTTGCCATCGGCCTGTTTGCTTTTTCAGGCTTCTTTGCATTGTTCGGCGTTTATGCCGAGCGTAAAGTTTCAGCCTTTATACAGGATAGGCTCGGCCCTACCGAAACGGGTAAATATGGTGTACTGCAAACCATTGCCGATGTGTTAAAGTTGCTGATCAAAGAACTGATTGTTCCGGCAGCGGCAGATAAAATGTTGTTTATGCTCGCCCCCGCAATAATCTTTATTGCGGTATATATGGGTTTTGCTGCCATTCCATGGGCACCAGGGATTGCACCATCTAATCTTAACCTGGGTCTGTACTATATTTTTGCTATTCTTTCGATTGAGACCTTGGGTATTTTAATGGCCGGCTGGGGATCAAACAATAAATATTCCATATTGGGTGCTATGCGGTCGGCAGCGCAGATTATCTCTTACGAGATACCGGCTGGCTTTGCCATTATTTCTGTAGTGATGATCGCTCAGACTCTAAACCTGCAAGCCATATCGGCGCAACAAGGGATACTATCAACGGAAAAGGCAAGTTTTTTAGGTATATGGGACGTATCAAAAAATGGAGGCTTTATAAATGGTGGCATCATGGCATGGAACATTTTCAGGGCACCCCACCTGATCATCGCCTTTGTGATTTACTTTATTGCCTCATTAGCCGAAAGTAACCGCGCCCCGTTTGATATACCCGAAGCGGAATCGGAATTGGTGGCCGGCTTTCATACAGAATTTACTGGTATGCGGTTTGCATTTGTCTTTTTAGCCGAGTACTCCATGATGTACCTGGTATCCATGGTTGGCGTAATACTTTTTTTAGGCGCATGGAACACGCCATTGCCCAACATAGGCGCAGTACACTTGGCCGATTGGACAACCGGAGTTGGCTGGGGAATTATATGGACGGTAATAAAAGTATTGATATTAGTAGGCATCCAAATGTGGATTCGCTGGACATTACCCCGTTTACGGGTCGACCAGTTAATGAACCTATGCTGGAAGGTATTAACGCCCCTGGCATTTTTATGTATGCTGATATCAGGAGTATGGCGGCTATGGGTGATGTAGTTTTTATTTCGGATTTCGGATGTTCGATTTCGGATTTAATATAATGGATATAATTAGAAAGCATGTTATTTACATCATAATAATCATTTAAATCAGCTTAATCAGTGGTTCAGACAAAATCAACGGTCATACATGGATTAACAACTGCATGGAAAGGCTTAACCCTAACCATCAGGCACCTTTTTGCGTCCAACGCGAAAAGGAAGATCATATCTGTAAGCGATAGTAACTATTTTAAGCAGATGGAGGGCACCAATACCATTCAATACCCCAAACAGCAATTGCCTGTCCCCGAGGTAGGCCGATACCAGTTGGAAGTGGAGATGGATGATTGCATTGTTTGCGACCTCTGTGCAAAGATATGCCCGGTTGATTGCATAGATATCGAAGCGATAAAGGCAACAGAAGCTATCGGGCAAACATCTGATGGAACTACAAAACGCTTGTACGCAGCTAAGTTTGATATCGATATGGCCAAATGTATGTACTGCGGCCTGTGTACCATTGTGTGCCCTACCGAATGCATCATCATGACGAACCAGTACGACAGAAGCGTATTTGAGCTAAAAGACCTCACTTACGTATTTTCGGATATGACACCCGAAGAAGCTGCCGAAAAACGTGATTTGCTGGAAAAACAGCAAGCAGAAAGGGCGGCTGCAAAATTAGCCGCCACGCAAAAAAAGGAGGGCAGCGAATGACCATGGTACAGCTCCTGTTCTATTTGATAGGATTTATCGCGCTGGCATCCGCATTGTTTGTGGCTGCTACTAAGAATGTGATACGCTCTGTCTTTATGTTTTTTGTAACCCTGATGGCTTTAGCAGGTTTGTATGTGCTTGCCTTAGCTGATTTTATTGCGATAACGCAGATCGTAATTTATGTTGGTGGGATATTGGTGCTAATCTTATTTGCCTTTATGCTATCTGGCAGGGAAAACCTGGCGGTATTGGAGCAGCAAAGTAATCGTTTTATCAATGCCCGCAAACTACCAGCTTTGCTGTTGGCCGTATTGTTTTTTGTTGTGATGGTAAACATCCTTTTCAAAACTGACATCAATAATTTAACCTGGGTAAAAAAATCAATTGCGCTTAAAAATACAATTACACCAGGCAATGTCATGGTCAACAACATTGGTATCAATTTAATGAGCAGGTACCTGTTGCCATTTGAGGCTATCTCCATTTTATTAATGATGGCCCTGGTAGGCGCAGCCCATTTATCAAGGAAGGAGAAAAAGGCATGATCTCGTTAATGGATTTTTTAATCGTAAGCGCCGGCCTGTTTTGTACGGGACTGTTTGTTATCCTGACAAAACGCAACGCCATACAAGTGCTCATCGGCATCGAATTGATGCTGAACGCAGCCATTTTAAACCTGGTAGCCTTTGGCAAATACGACCGTGCTTACAATGGCGGGCAAATGTTCGCGCTATTCGCCATCGTCCTTGCCGCGGCTACAACAGCCGTAGCACTGGCCATTATTTTAAATGTGTACAAGAAATATAAAACGATTGATCCGGGGAAGATTGATCAATTGAGGGATTAAGATGAAAGCATTGCGTGCGTAGGAGAAGCAATGCATTGCGTCTCCACAATAATGCCGGATATAAATTAACAAATAAAATGAAAACGCGCACACCCGTCATTGCGAGGTACAGCTTGTCCCTAATTTACTTCGGGAAAGCAACCTCTGAACTATTCGGGACGAACGGACTGGTAATGAACAACCTCACTACCTGTTTGTGTGGCGATTGCTTCGTACCTTATAATGACGTGCTGGTGGGTAGAGACGCAATGCATTGCGTCTCTACAACGC
>JANYAB010000199.1 GCA_025355225.1 Bacteroidota bacterium | reverse complement strand
CTTCAATAGTCAATAAATTTGAACCGATGCCGCTTATTTTAGCCCCCATCCGATTTAACATTTTGCACAATTGTTGCAAATAGGGTTCACAAGCGGCATTATAAATAGTTGTTACGCCCTTTGCCAGCGCCGCGGCCATTACAACGTTTGCTGTACCTGTAACTGAAGCCTCATCAAGCAGGATGTATGTCCCTTGTAAATTAGAGGCATCTACATTAAAAAAACCGTCAAGCGGATTATAAACAAACTTGGCCCCTAATTTTTCAAACCCTAAAAAGTGGGTGTCCAAACGGCGTCGGCCAATTTTGTCGCCGCCCGGTTTCGGTATCGATGCCCTGCCAAAGCGCGCCAGGAGAGGGCCAACAATCATGATTGAACCACGCAGGCCTCCGCCTTTTGTTTTGAATGATTCTGATTGGAAAAAATTAAGATCAATGGTTTTTGCTTCGAAGCTGTACGTATCCGGTGCCAGGCGGTTAATCTCAACCCCCATATCGCCCAACAGCTCTATTAATTTGTTAACATCCTTTATATCCGGGATATTGCTGATGGTTATCTTTTCGCTTGTTAAAAGCACGGCGGAAAGCACCTGCAGTGCTTCGTTTTTTGCGCCCTGCGGTATAATTTCACCTTTCAGTGACTTACCGCCTCGTATCTCGAATGCGTTATTCATATTTTAGTTAATAGTTGATAGCCCATAGTTCATAGCCAAATAAGCCTAAATTAAATAGGGTGTTAATTGGTTTTTAGATTTGCAAAGATTGCAAAATATTCTTTCCATGAACTATCAACCATGAACTATTAGCCTATCAATATTTTCTTGTCCCTCCGCCATTATTACGGTTGCGGTTGTTCTGGTTGCTATTACTGCGCGGGTTGTTATTTGTACGGGCGCCACCACGATTGTTTTGGTTGTTGTTGGTACGTCCTCTGCTGGTGCTTAAGTCCTTGTGTGTGTTCGCACGATATTCAACGCGGGCCAGGTTAATGTTTTCTTCCAGTTTTAGCTGGCCTCCAGACATTGCACGTAAATCTGCTAATATGGTTTCATCCGCAACAGAGTCTTTATTCCACTGCACATAAGCCATTTTCATAAAATTGGCGATAGCTTGTACCATATGTTGCCTGCGCTCAGGCTCTTCAATGGATTTGGCTTTCTCTATCATCAGCTCTATGGTTTTGCCGTAGTGCTTGTATTTAATACGCTGATGCGGATATTTTAGTGGTTCGGGTTTAAGGTGGATAACGTCGGGCGATGGTTTTGGATAGGGTGAATCCACATCGATCTGGAAATCAGAGATAATATGCAGGTGATCCCAAAGTTTGTGCTTAAAATCGGCAACATCCCTCAGGTGTGGGTTTAAAAACCCCATCAGGTCTATTACCACCTGGGCGTACCGGTTGCGTTCTTCTTTGGTTGGTAGTGCAACAATATATTTAACCATATTTTGCACGTTCCGTCCATATTCAGACAAGATTAATTTATTCCGCGTGGAATTATAATCAAATTGTGGCATTGTTTCTTGAGCCATATAATTAGTTTAATGAAAATTTATAAATTAAAATTAGCGCAGATCCCCCGGAATAAAACAAATAGGGGCGGCTAAAGTTGAAAATTATTACTGTAGTAATGCAAATATAACGCAATTGTAGTAATGTCCAAATTATTTATTATTGAGTTATTTGTAACGAGGTCACCGTTGAATATTGCACCAAACCTTCTAACTTTACGATCTTCTATATCACAACAGTCAAACCTTGCAGCAAATTAAAATAACTCACACTGATATCTATCGGTTCAGCATCCCGATGGAGCCGTTTACTATTGCCACCGGAACGATGGACCATGCACAAAATGTTTTTATACGTGTACATACTGATGCAGGGTTTTACGGAGTAGGGGAGTGTTCTGCCTTCCCAATGATTGTTGGTGAAACGCAGGATACCTGCCTGGTGATGGCGCGCGAATTTTCCCGCCTTTGGAAAGGACAGGATGCCCTTAACATCTCCGAACGCTTGCATCAGCTGCATAGTTTTACTGCAGGTAACAGCACTATAAAAAGTGCCTTCGATATGGCTTTGTATGATATTGCCGCTAAAAGCGCCGGTTTGCCTTTATATCAACTTTTGGGCGGTGATAAACACAAGGTTGAGACTGATATTACTATTGGTATAGCAGACCCATTTCAAATGGCAAAAAAAGCTTTGGATTTTAAACAAAGCGGAGCAACGGTTTTGAAAGTTAAATTAGGCAAAGAAGCTAAAATTGATGTGGAACGCGTGAAGGTAATTCGCCAGGCTATTGGAGATGATCTGAAAATACGGGTTGATGCCAACCAGGGATGGAGCTTCGAAGATGCCGTTTTTGCGCTACGCGGTATCGCTGAATATGATGTTGAATTTTGCGAACAACCTTTGCGCACATGGCATGATGATCTGTTACCTGAGTTAAAAAAACTGTCGCCGGTAAAAATTATGGCAGACGAAAGTGTGTACAACCATCATGATGCCCGCAAGCAGATCAATAGTAATTCCTGTGACTACATTAATATCAAGCTTGCCAAATCGGGAGGTATTTTCGAAGCGAAACAGATACATGACCTCGCTGCCAAAAAAGGTATTGCCTGCATGATGGGCGGAATGTTAGAGAGCCGCATTGCCTTGAGCGCCAAGTTGCATTTTGTATATGCAAGCCCCAATATTAAATTTTATGATATGGACACCTGTATGCTCGGCCATCTTGTTGATCCGTGTGCTGGCGGGGTTACTTATGACGGATATTTTCTGGATATAGATAATTCACCTGGTATTGGCGCTGACGCCACAATTGATTTTTTAGCTAAATGTGAAAAGATTACTGTCTGAATCAGAATTGCCAGAATTTATAAATCCCCAGAATAATTACTATAAGATTCTGCTTATTCTTAAATTCAGCCAATTCTGATTCAGACAATCTACACGCTTAATTCCGCAAAGTATTTGTGGAACAGCGGGATCGTTTCGATACCCTTATAGTAATTAAAAATATCATATTTCTCATTTGGCGAGTGAAGCGAATCACTATCTAATCCAAAACCCATCAGAACCGTTTTTAAACCTAACTCGGCCTCAAATAAAGCAACAATTGGAATACTGCCGCCGCCGCGCGTTGGAATTGGCTCTTTTCCGAAGGATTCAGCGATGGCTTTCTGAGCTGCTTTATAAGCTATGCTATTGGTCGGAGTAACTACAGGTTCGCCTCCATGGTGAGGTGTAACTTTTACTTTTACACTGGCAGGGGCGATGCTTTTAAAATGATCTGTAAACAACTGAGTTATTTTGTCCGAACTTTGATTTGGAACAAGCCGCATCGAAATTTTGGCGCTGGCCTTTGATGGCAATACCGTTTTAGCGCCTTCTCCTATATATCCTCCCCAGATACCATTTACTTCAAGTGTTGGCCTTGTTCCGGTGCGTTCAAAAGTGCTATATCCTTTTTCGCCCCACAATTCATCTACGCCAAGGTCCTTTTTATACTCGTTTTCATTATAAGGCGCATTATTAAGCGCTTTGCGTTCTTCAGCGGTTAATTCAATTACATCATTGTAAAACCCTGGTATAGTAATGTGATTATTTCCATCATGTAATGAAGCGATCATTTTTGCTAAAATTGTGGCCGGGTTGGCCACTGCTCCACCATATACGCCCGAATGAAGATCACGGTTAGGGCCTGTTACTTCAACTTCCAGGTAGGATAATCCACGCAGGCCTGTTTCCAATGAGGGATTTTCCATACTGATCATAGAGGTATCAGAGATTAACACCACATCAGCCTTAAGGCGCCCTTTGTTTTGTTTTACAAAAATACCCAGGTTTGATGACCCTACTTCTTCTTCGCCCTCAATCATAAACTTAATATTGCAGGGCAAGCCTCCGGTCTGCATCATCAATTCAAATGCTTTAATGTGCATATAAAATTGGCCCTTATCATCGCAGGCGCCACGTGCATAAATTTTTCCGTCGCGCACAGTGGGCTCAAAAGGAGGGGTTTTCCATAATTCAAGCGGATCGGCCGGTTGCACATCATAGTGGCCATAAACCAAAACTGTAGGTTTTGTTTCATCAACTATCTTTTCGCCATAAACTATTGGGTTGCCCGCAGTTTCGCAGATCTCTACTTTGTCAGCTCCGGCATCAGTTAATTTTTTGGCTACATAGGCAGCTGCTTTTAATACATCGGGTTTGTATTTCGGATCAGCGCTAACAGATGGGAAACGCAATAGTTCGAATAGTTCGTCTAAAAGACGTTGCTTATTTTGCTCAACATATTTTTTTATTTTCTGCATTACGGTCAATTTGCAGCAAATATAAGTTTTATGCAGTTGCCAATTCCCTTGAAAATCTTGATTTTTTTTTCAATACCCTTCCAAAAAGCCGGAGATAGACAGGCTTGGAATTTAAAATGGGCTGTAATTTATAAGTAGAGAGATATAATCTTGTATATAATATATTTATTAAAACGAGCCTATACCTGGTAAAAAGAAAATAGCACTCCTATTGACTTGTCCCTTCAAGTTTTTTTGAAAAGGTCAAATCTGAAACATTATTTTCAATCTCAATCAATCCACGCGCATATATATCGAAAATTCAATACATACGCGCCCTTGCAAATAACTCAATGTATTTGCTGCCTTTATTAGTAGATCTTATTAATCAGCAGAAGATAAATCTTTTTTATCGTCGGCAACGTTATGTTTAGGTGATTTCTTAGCATCAGCGCTAGACAAGTCTTTTTTGTCATCAGCAGAAGACAAGTTCTTTTTGTCCGAAACGGTATCGTGTTTAGTAACGGTTACAGCGGTATCGTTTTTTAAAGTGAATGCCGATAGTACACCGGTGCTTACTACTACAAGTGCTGCGAAGATTAATTTTTTCATGTTGTGAATGGTGTTAAATGGTTATATTATATTAGTTTTATTTGGTT
>JANYAB010000619.1 GCA_025355225.1 Bacteroidota bacterium | reverse complement strand
GGCAATTGTTATACCTCCATTAACATTATTTACATGCAAAGCACCATACACATCTTTTACATCGATGTTGCCATTATTAACGGTGGACACATTGAGGTTCGCATTAAAAGGCATCTTTACTGTAAATTCCAGCTTTACTGTGTATCTGATATCATGATGCCAGTCTTCATGGTACCGATAGGTATGCGGACGGGTATTGTAGGGCTCGCTAATGTAGCAGAGAAGGCTGTCGGGTTTTTGTTCAAACTCCAGTTTAAATTCCTTTTTGCCGTCTTCCAGGTCTTCGTTATTTTTTGCGGAGATTGTTTTATCGATCTCTATAAGCACCTGGTTGCCTGAGTATCCTTCTACTTTTATCGACCCAAATACATTATATATGCCCACCAGGCTTTCAGCTGCAGATTTTTGCAGCGTAAATTGTTTACTGATATGCTCCTTAAACTCCTGGGCGCGGGCCGACATTTGGGCGCAAAACAGTCCCACCCCTGTTAAAACAGGTATTATTAATCTTTTCATAATTGTTGTTTTTAAATGAGTTGCGTTATCGTTTGGTTGATCTTTTCCTTAACACCAGGATCCAGATTCTTTTGTTTTAATAATTCTTTAAATGGTTTGACCGATCTTTTTTCCTGTAATTTCAGCATCACGTCTGCTATTGCCGATTGCATCAGGGGAGAGTCCTGCTGAACGATGGACTGGATCAACCCTTGCCTCACCTCCTGATGATTAGCCAAATGTGTGAGTGCATCGAGTGTGCTTAATCTTACATTCACATTCGGGTCATTATTCAGCGTGGCCAGCAAAGCATCTATCACTTCTTTATCTGCATGCTTGATCTCACTGGTATAACTCACCCCACGTATACGTTCGGATGCCGATGGATTTTCCAGCAAAGCCAGCATCATGGTTTGCTTCAACTCATGTACCTGCGAAGTAAGTTCCTTTAATTGCTGATCCTGCTCTGCACCCTTCCCGGTATGGAAAAACAAGTAACCACAACCCAAGCCGATCAGCAAGATGGCCAGGCTGTAAGCTAAAGGCCATCTGGGTTGCCATTGCCATAAACGGCTCAGTTGCTCTTTGATGCCATCCCAGTTGCTTTTTTGATCCTGAACAGATTCTTTATAGGTATCCAGCATCGCCTGGAACTTTACCCGCACATTGGCCGACGGCTCCGGTGCCTTAACCTCGGCCATTACATCCCAAATTTGCTGCATTGCTGCAAGTTCTTCCCTGCATCCGGCGCATCCGATCAGGTGCTGATCCAATTTTTCCCGTTCAGCCGGTGTCAGCTCCCCGTTGATCCAGCCTGCAAACAGTTCTTCGTATTGCTCACATTTCATCTTATTCCTGTTTTAACGTTCTGCATTTATATAAATATTTTTTAACTCGCGCAAAGCACGGTGCGCACGGGTTTTCACGGCAACTTCAGATATATTCAGTATCTGCGCTATCTCCTGGTGCTTTAATTCCTGGAACCTGCTCAGCGTCAAAATTTCCCGGTGATCATCGCTTAATTTTTCCATCGCTCTATATAGCCCTGTTCTCGCTTCCTTTTTTTCTAATTGTTCTTCCGGTGTTATCCCTCCCGGAAGTTGATCTGCGAGCTGTTCGGCGTTTCCGGCCTGCATCTGCAATTGCTTCCTTTTGCCCTGGTCCTTCAAAACGTTTCGGGCTATGGAGTACATCCAGTGTATAAACTGGCCGCTGCCTGTAAACGTTTGCCTGTACCTCAGCATCTTATAAAAAACCTGCTGCACCATATCCTCGCTAACCTCGCGGTGATACGTCATGTGAAACAGGAAACCATACAACTGCCGATGGTACCGCTCAAAGAGCAGGCCCATCTTGTCCAGGTCACCATCTTTCACCCTGAGCATGATCGCGTTGTCGGTCAGGCTATTCAATCAGGCTTCGTTATTAAGTTCATACATACTGGAAACTCACGGAAAATAAAATGGTTACAGGAAATTTAAGATTTTTTTAGGTTGACTGTAAATTTGCTTTAAAATACCTCTATTATTTTGTGAATTGTCCCCCAAATAATATTTGTTATAATACCGAACTTTAATAGATTTGAGAGTTAAACCCAAAATCCAAAATAAACCCTTGTTATGAAAAGACAATTTACAGCCGCCTGTTTCGCAGCCGCCGGCGTATTGGTGATGAGTACGGCGAATGCCCAAAAGGCAACACCTCAATTCTCGCTCAATAATAAAAGTGTAAAGGTATATGTTACTGAAAAAGGTACCGACAACCGGATCACCCCTACAGAAACGCTGCATTTTTCGGCCAAACCTCAGCCTGTTGAAACAGAAGTAGCAGTATTTGTCGATCCTTCCAAATCGTTTCAGACTATGTTAGGAATTGGCGGTGCCTTAACTGATGCATCTGCGGAGACTTTTTATAAGCTTCCAAAGGATAAACAAAAGGAGTTTTTAACCGCTTACTACGATAAGGATAAGGGGATAGGATATACTTTGGGCCGCACCAGTATTCAAAGCAGCGATTTTTCGAGCAGCAGCTACAGCTATATTAAGGATTATGATATATCACTCAAAACATTTGATATCAGTCACGATCAAAAATATCGCATCCCTTTTATCAAAGAGATCATGACTGCTGCAGGTGGCAAGCTTACTTTATTTGCCAGCCCCTGGAGCCCTCCGGGATGGATGAAAACCAATAATGATGTATTGCATGGCGGTAAACTCAAAAAAGAATATGACCAAAGCTGGGCGAATTTTTATGTGAAGTTTATAAACGCTTACGAAAAGGCTGGTATCCCGATATGGGGCCTTACCGTACAAAACGAGCCAATGGCTACGCAGACATGGGAATCATGCCTGTATACTGCCGAAGAGGAACGCGACTTCGTTAAGAACTTCTTAGGCCCAACTTTAACCAAGAGCGGGTTAGCAAACAAGAAGCTGATCGTTTGGGACCATAACCGCGACCTGATGTACCAGCGTGCAAGCACTATTTTGGGAGATCCGGCAGCGGCTAAATATGTTTGGGGGGTAGGATACCATTGGTATGAAACCTGGACGGGAGCCAATATGAATTTTGCGAATGAAAAATTAGTACATGACGCGTTCCCTGGTAAGAACCTGATTTTTACGGAAGGCTGTGCCGAAAGATTTGATCCAAAAGGACTAAACGACTGGTCATTGGGCGAAAAATACGGACAATCAATTATTAATGATCTTAATGCCGGCACCGTAGGCTGGACCGACTGGAATGTACTGCTTGACGAAAAAGGCGGTCCTAATCACGTTGGTAATTTTTGTTTTGCACCAGTACACGCCGATACCAAAACAGGAAACCTAACCTATACAAGTTCATACTACTATATTGGTCAGATCTCTAAATTTATACATCCGGGCGCCAAACGCATCATAAGTTCCGCCAGCAGGGATAAACTGCTGACCACCGCATATTTGAATCCGGATGGTAAAATTGCTGTAGTGGTAATGAATAAGAATGATGAAAAGATCGATTATTTCCTTTGGATAAAGGGGAAGGCAGTAAAAGTAAGCAGTGCACCGCATTCTATCGCAACATTAGTAGTGGAATAGTATTGCAAACTCCAATAATAAAAAAGCCACCTGGAAGTATATTCAGGTGGCTTTTTTATTGGTTGATCTGATTTTCAAATCCTTTCCGGCATGCTGCCCAATCACGACTGTTTGCTGGCCAAATATTCAGCTATAAGCGCATACTTCTTTTTGGTTTCTTCATCAAAGTTTTCGTCGGCTTGCATATGTTTTGCCCATCCTAATGGTGTACCATCGTACATCAGATCGACAGCATCAAGATTTGCTCCTGCTTCAACCAATAGTTTTACTGCGTCAAGGGAACCCGAAGACACGGCCTGGTGGAGCGGTGTGGCATGTGAATGAAATCCACTGTCACTCGTTGGATAACCATTTGGGTCGATGCCCATACCTAACAACAAGGAGATCATATTCGACTTCCCATAAAAAGCCGCAGCGGTCAGTGCAACCAATTGCTCATCCTTGTCAGCCGAGGGTGCCAGACGATAAACATCTTCCATGCGTTCCAGACAAACGGCTGCTGCAAATGTCAGTTTACCGCCCCGCCCGATCAGATGTTCGGCAGCTTCAATGTTTCCGTGTGCGATTGCCCCAAGACCGCCGCCGGGTTTTGCACCGGCATCTATTAGCAGGTTCATCATTTCTATTTGTACACCACATTCTTTCGGGACTTTGCCTGTTGCAACCAACCCAAGGGCATAATCCAGTTGTTGCTGCGCACTATCTGCTGCTTCGCTTTTTACCGCTTGTATTAATAAACGGGTTACCTCCTCAATATTGCCCGGTAATCTGTCAATGCGGATGGGATTATCAGCAACAAACCAAAGCAGGTAAGGCTCCTTAAAATATCCGCCGTTCGGGTAGTTGAGCCTATCCTGTACCAGTTCAGGATGCGCTGCAAGCAAACCCTCCAATGCAGTCATACTACCTGAATCAATCGCCTCTACCGCCTCGCGGAATAAAGGGTCTGTAATCTCAGAATTTTTCATTCGTACAATTCTATTTGACTAAGTGCTGATCACTCTGTTTTCAAACTCTTCACCGGGTTAACCAAAGCGGCTTTAATTGCCTGGTAACTTATGGTGCTCAGTGCAATTACAAGTGCCACCAGACCCGCTACACCAAATACCCACCAGCTAATGCTTATCCGGTAGGCGAAATCCTGCAGCCAGTTATGCATTACCAACCACGAGACGGGTGCCGCAATAACAAATGATATAATTACCAGTAATAAAAAGTCCTTTGACAGGATAAATACCACATTTTGTACCGAAGCCCCGAGCACTTTACGAATACCCACTTCTTTTGTTCGCTGTAGAATATTATAAGCTGATAAACCGATCAACCCAAAACATGCAATCAGTATAGCGAGAAATGCAAAAAGCGTGAACATCTCACCGAACCGTTGATCGCTTTGATACTGGCTATTAAAATTATCGTCCAGGAAATAATAATTAAATGGGTCGTTCGGGAAATATTTACTCCATTCTTTTTTTATACTCCCCAGAGTTTTTTGCAGATCTGTAGTTTGTAATTTTATGGAATATGCTTGCCGCGCATTGGGGCGCAATGTGATCATTTGAGGATCAATGGGCTTTTGCAAGCCGAGATGATGAAAACTTTGTACTACACCTATCACAGTCAAAGTGTCGCCCGATGCAACCTTTCTGCCAATGGCATCTTTCGCGTCTTTAAAACCCAATAGGGAAACCGCTCTTTCATTTAACACAGCTGCCTTTTTATCAGTTAAAAAATCTTTAGAAAAGTTTCTTCCGGCAAGTATTTTTAACTCAAATTGAGGAATGAAATCATAATCAATACCAATCCGGTACAAAGTAAGCGCGCCCAGTTCGGGATGCTCCACGCTGCTATAGCTATTGGTCCAGTAAATTTCCTTCCCCATCACGCTTGTGGATGAGGTCATGCTTTTAATACCAGGATTTTTAAGCAGTTCTGACTTAAATGGCTGCAATACATTTTGATACAAAGAGTCGGTAACCGATTGTGCGCCGTCTAACACCAGCGTTTGTTTAATGTTGACGCCAAGCTTTTGACTGCGCATGAAATTAACCTGCTGATAGACGATAATGGTGCCTGCTATCAGAACTACTGAAATGCCAAACTGTAAAACAATAAGGCCCTTGCGGAGCATTAGCCCGCCTGAAGTGTTTTTAAAAGCTCCCTTTAAAACAGCTACTGGCTTATAGTCTGACAATACAAAAGCCGGGTATAAACCAGACAGCAAGGTGCCAGAAATGAAGATGGCGGAAAAGATAAACCAATATTTGCCCGACATGGCGAAACCAGTTGCAACTTCTCTACCCATTAGATTATTAAACCAGGGTGTAAATCCGTATACCGCTACAGCTGCAATGACAATAGCTGTGAAATTTAGCAGGAAGTTCTCCAGCATAAACTGCTTTATTAAATGCGCCTTGGCAGCGCCCAGCACTTTTCGCACACCCACTTCTTTCGCCCGTTCAACCGAGCGGGCAGTAGAAAGATTGATGTAGTTTATCCATGCAATACCCATAATGATAAACCCAATCAAGAACATGAAATTTACCGCGGTACCACTGCCATTTACTTCTGCCTCCTGGTTGTAATTGGAGTACAGATAGATGTCGCTAAGCGGAATGATATATACCCTGTCTTTTACATTATTTGTTTTGTTCCATTCCTTGCTGTTGACATACTTATCGGCGAAAGCGGGTAGCTTATCCTGAAATTTCTGCAGGTCAGTACCAGGTTTTAATTGTAGGTAAACATAAAAGTCGTACCAGCCGATGGCCGTATTTGCAGAATCGTGTTTATCTCCTTCACCTTTCAGCTCTTTTACCAGCGTTGCATAGGAGACCAGGTAACTGATGATAAGGTGAGAATTTGCAGGATAGTCCTTAAATATGCCACTTATTTGATAAGTTGTGCGCGACTTACTATCACGTGAACTAAGGGAAGTGAGGGTTTTACCGATAACATCATCAGTGCCGAAATATTTTTTGGCCATGCTTTGCGAAAGGATGATTTTGTCAGACGTATTTAAGGCTGTGGCATTGCTGCCTCTTATTAGCTGAACGCCCAGCATACCGATGGCAGACGGATCAGCAAAATAACCTTTAGTTTCATTGAATTTGATATTCTTTGAATCATTGCTAAGCAACAGCTCATCGTCTATCAGCCTGCAATAATTCTCTACTTCAGGATAATCCTTTTTCATGATCGGCCCAAAAGCAGGATACGATGTTGCTGATTGCCATAATAATTTCCCCTGCTTATACTGGTCTAATCGTAATCTTACTATTTGAGAGGCGTTTTTTTGAAAGGTATCGTAACTCCGCTCATACGATACATACTGAAAAATAAGCAGGCAGCAGGTAATGCCAATGCTAAGCCCGAGGATATTAAGCGTAGTATATCCTTTTCTTTTTAAAAGATTGCGCAGGCTGATAGTGAAGTAGTTTCTTATCATGGTGGTTAAATTGTAATGTTTAAACCCTAATTATAAACTCTAAATGCTAAACCCGAAACTCTAAATCCTAAATTCTAAACTCTAATTATAAACTCTAAATCCGAAATGCTAAATTCTAAATCCTAAACTCTAATAGCTAATCGCTCATCATTCCATTTTTAAACTTTTTGCGGGGTTCGCCATCGCGGCTTTGACTGACCGGAAGCTTATGGTTAAAAAAGCGATTAAAATGGCAACACAACCGGCAAGCACGAACACCCACCACTCAATCGTTACCTTGTAAGCAAAACTTTGAAGCCACTTGTTCATGGCAAACCAGGCAAGAGGAGAGGCGATTATTGTTGCAAGCAATACCAGTTGTATCAGTTCCTTAGAAAGCAGGGTAACAATGTTACTTATGCTCGCGCCTAACACTTTCCTGATACCAATTTCTTTTACACGTTGCTCTGCTGTAAAGGTAACCAGGCCAAATAATCCTAAACAGGCTATACTGATGGCCAGTATGGTGAAGATAAGCAGCAAATTTCCCTGTTTTTGTTCGGTTTGATATTGGTTGGCAAAATTCTGATCCAGGAAATGATAATCTACTTTGTTTTCGCTGTCGAACCTGGCATAAACCTGCTGCAAATAGTTGAGGGCGGTGGGAATATTTTTCGGACTTAAACGCACGTACAGATTGTCTTTATCATTGGCTTTAGCCGGTAACGTTAATACCAGCGGTATAATTTTATGTTGAAGGGAATAGGTGTTAAAATCCTTTACCACCCCAACGATGGTCGAAAAGCTGATCACTCCATGATCAGCACCTGTTCGCACTCTTTTACCTATAGGATTTTCCCAACCCAGCTCCTTTATCAGCGTTTCATTTACCAAAATTGCATTGTTGGCACTATCGGCAGCACCTTTTATAAAATTACGCCCATCTGCCATTTTTATTTGCATGGCAGGTACAAAGTCTTCATCTACTATAAGCTCCTCAACCAATTTCGTATCTGGTGCGGTATTGCCATCGGGCCCGAGGTTAAAATCATTCAAACCAATATCATTATTGCCAATTGGGTTACCCGCTGCAGCAACGCTCACAATCAATGGGTTTTGCAATAACTGCTGTTTTATCGCATCGATCTTTGTTCGTGCTGTTTTGCTATGGATGTGGAACGTAAGCATTTGGGATTTATTAAATCCCAAATCTTTGTTCATTACATAATTTATCTGCCGGTAAATTACGCATGAGCCAATGATCATTATGATAGTGGCCACGAACTGGAAGGTAACCAGTGATTTCCTGAAAACAACAGTGGAGGATTGGTTGCCCAATTGCCCTTTCATGGCGGGGATGGTGCTAAAACCAGAGAGAAATAGCGCCGGATAGATCCCGCTTAAAATGCCCGTTACAAAAGCAAAAACAGAAAATGCCAATAATGATCTTATCGTCCCAAATTGCCATACGGATAAGGATTTTCCTGATAATTGGTTAAAATAGGGCAGCGTCGCCTGGACAATAAAAATGGCTACACCGGTAGCCAGTACGGCCAGCAAAACAGATTCCGCAAAGAACATCAGCATCAACTGATTGCGGCCCGAACCGATCACCTTGCGAATGCCGATCTCCTTTATCCTTACGGATGAACGTGCCGTGGTCAAATTAACATAATTGATCACCGCTATCGCCAATATCAATAGGCCCACTATACTGAAAACATATACATAAGTAATGTTCCCATTATTGCCCGCCTCGTAATCTAAATTCGAATGCAGGTGTATGGAAGTGAGCGGCTGCAATTCCATTTTATAATTAATATTTTTCAGGTCGGCTTTTAAATGTTTGTTATAAAATTCATCCGAACGCGCTTGTATCTTTTTATAATCATCCGCATTTTTTAATAAAACGTAGGTAAACAAATGAGCACCGCCCCAACTTCCGGTTAAGTTGGCATTGAACGACCGGAGCGCACTGAATTTAAAATGTGAGTTTGCAGGTACGTCATCTATTACACCAGTCACTAAATTGGCTTGCCCGCCATCAAATAATACCGTTTTGTCGATTGCCTGGGAAGCATCGCCAAATAATTTTTCGGCCAGGGTTTTGGTCAGGACGATAGATTGTGGTTTTGATAAAGCTGTTTGCGGGTCGCCATCTAAAAAATGAAAAGTGAAAATATTAAATATAGAATTATCAGTAAACGAAATATCACCTGCTTCTATTTTTTTATCATTATACTCTATTTTTCCGCCGCCTTCCTGATCGATACGCACGGCATCTTCTACTTCGGGATAATCAGCTTTTAATGCCGGGGCATAAGGGACTGAAGTTATAGCCAGGTTAAAACTGCCGCCGTTCCATTTACCGTGCTGCGCCACCCGGAATATACGGTCGGCTTTTTCATGATAACGGTCGTAGCTCCATTCATCAGCTACATATAATGCGATCACCCAAAATGTGGCAACCCCAATTGCAAGTCCGCAGATATTTACCAGGGAAAAGAACTTGTGCTTATTGAGATTTCTCCATGCGATCTTTAAATAGTTTTGTATCATGATATTTCAATTCTAAACACTTAATAATAATTTTTAAGTTACAGCTTTCAAAGCAGTAAACTCAAAGTGGGTGCCATTTTTTTAATAACTTGAATATCAATAATATACAAGCTATTCAAATAATTCGATCGTTCGTTTGTGATACAGGATATGTTCGATTTTGAGCGCCGAATTTTTTATTCCGTTTTCAAACTCTTAACCGGGTTTGCAATCGCGGCCTTAAAGCATTGAGCAGCAATTAAAATAAATGCTGTGATGAGAATAAAGAAGCAAACAAAAAGGTACGGCACAAAATCCTGCTGAATTCTATAGGTATAATTTTCGAGCCATTTTGCGGTAATCAGGTACGCAAGCGGCCACGCAATCAGGTTTGAGATTAATATCAATATCCCGTACTCTTTTAAAAAGATAGAGATAATGTTTTTTACATCCGCACCCAATACTTTTCGCACAGCTATTTCCTTTGTACGCCGGGTAAGCGTAAAGGCTACCACGCCGAAAATACCTGTAAAAACAATAAGCAGGTTTAGGGCTGTAGCAACGTAGGTAGCTTTTTTTAACTGCAGTTCGGAGGCATATAGTGCCTGGAACTTATCATCCATAAAGGTGTACTCAAATCCTGCATCCGGGAATAATATTTTACATTTTTGCTGTAAAGCATTTATGGTATTGCCAACATCGGATGTATTGAGCTTGATCGAAAAATAACGATAGCTTCTGGTAAACGGCTCATTTAACCCGGCAATAATAAGCGGTTGTACTTTATTTTGCAGGGATTCGATGTGAAAATCTTTTACCACGCCAACAACTGTTTCCGGAAGGCCGTTAGCGGCTCCCATTCTAATAGTCTTACCAATAGCCGACGTCCATCCCAAAGCTTTTACGGCGGCTTCGTTCAGGACGATCTTGCCTTGTGAATAATTGTTGTTATCGTGCTGCAAAAAAACGCCTTCGCTGGTTTTAAGCCCGAACACATTAGCAAAATCGGCATCTACTCCAATGATCGCCATGTTCGCCACATTATTGGTGTTTTGTGGATAAACTGTCGTGCCACCGCCGCTGCCGCCATCAGGAATATCATAGGAAAGTGATACGCTTTTTACACCTGGCGCCGACAATAGCTGCTGCTTAACATTCTCCATCCTTGCCACTCCGACTGAATCCCATTGGCGGGGCAATGATGATATGATCATCACTTGTTCCTTATTGTAACCGAGATCCTTATTGAAAAAATAAGATACCTGTTTTGAAACATTGATTGCGCTGATAAAAACTACGATTGCCAATGTAAACTGGATAATAAGCAGTGCTTTACGAAGCGTTAGCCCGCCCCTGCCTGTATCCAGTTTTCCCTTTATCGATGTGATAACATTTGACGAGCTTAGTACGAATGCTGGATAAATACCAGCGATAAATCCGACCGCGAGTACAAGCGTAAAAATGAACAACAACTTGTTAAACCCAAATTGCCAGAAATGATCAAGCGTTGTATTCAAAAGTTGGTTAAATAAGGGTAACAATAGCTCATATAAAGCCAATGATATAAAGGCTGCTGTAAATGTAAGTATCAATGCTTCTGTAATATGCTGAATGATTAGCTGATATTTTGCCCCTCCAAACACTTTTCGCAAGCCGATCTCTTTTAACCTGTGCACTGATGTTCCTATACTGATATTGATGAAATTTATGATTGCCAGCAATAAGATAAAGCAAGCCACCAATGATAGTGTAGTAAGCATTTTTTGCACGGAATTATTATTATCCTTTAAGTGATAATTGCTCATGGCTGTCAGTCCTGGTTTCAAATTGCCTTTTACAAAAGCAGGCTGGTATTTTTCCAGCACATGCGCGAATGGCGCTTCGAGGTTATTTGCTTTAACCCCTTTTTTTAACTGCAGCATGCTAACCATATATACGTTAGACCAATTATCGCCCTTATCTCCCCCTTGAAAATACTGGTTATTGTACATAGGGAGATATACCTGGTAAGAGGTATTAGTAAAATTGCTGACTGTGTTGAAAGGCAATTTTTTTAATACAGCAGTTATTACAAAATTGTGTTTATTGCCGTCTGCCGGTGTTTGGATGGTGATTATTTTATCGATTGCATCTGCCTTGCCGAAAAATTTTATTGCGAAATCCTCTGTTACCACCGCGGATTGGTTATCGCGGAAAGCTTGATTTGGGTTACCGTACAACAGGGGAAACCCGTACATCGAAACCAACGTAGTATCGCCTATTGATATCTGCGTACGAAAATGTTTATCCCCAACAGAGACGATATTTACGACAGGGTCAAACCTGTAATAATTTTCTACCAGGTTGGGGTATTCGTCCTTCATTGTCTTTGCCAAAGGGCCAAGCGTTGTGATTGGTGACCCGGAATTTTCCTGCTTCCAGTTACTCCTGATCACATACTGATCATCAATATTTTTTATGCCTGAATTTACACTCTCCTCATTCAAAACATAGACGCCTATCAGCAATGAAAAGGTAATCCCCAAAGCGAGGCAAAAGATATTGATGATGGAAAAGCCTTTATTCTTCCACAAATTACGCCAGGCGATCTTGAAATAGTTTTGCAGCATAAGCCCCTCTTAACCTCCCCTAAAGGGGAGGAATTTTAATTGTTCAAATTTACTATTCTTCTTTCAAATAGGGGCGGTCTTAAAAAGTCAACCTGGTCAAAGGGACGCCAAATAATATTTGTAGAATAGGTTACTCTGTCGTTCTCTGTGAAAATCTCTGCGTCCTTTGTGGTTATTTTTTACCACGAAGATGCACAAAGAAGGGCACGAAGCTCACTGAGGCCAAATATTATTCTGCTCGCACCCGCCATTTAACTTTTTGAGACATACTCTATTCCGCTTTTAAACTCTTCACCGGGTTCATCAATGCGGCTTTTATCGATTGGAAGCTTACTGTAAACAAAGCAATGGCTATCGCAACAATTCCTGATAAGACAAATATCCACCAGCTGATGGGGATTTTATAAGCAAAATCCTGAAGCCATTTGCTCATGGCCCACCAGGCTATTGGCGAGGCGATAATAATGGCAATCAGGACTAATTTTACGAAATCATATGATAGTAAGGTCGTAATATTGCCGATAGTTGCTCCCAATACCTTGCGAATGCCAATCTCTTTGCTGCGCTGCTCGGCCATAAAGGCTGAAAGGGCGAATAATCCCAAACATGCTATGATAATGGCCAATACCGCGAAACTGGTAAAGATGCGCCCGGTCCGTTGAACATCGGCATACATATTGGCAAATTGTTCATCAAGGAAGGCGTACCTTATAGGCTGATCGGGTGAATATTTTTTCCATACCGAGGTGATACTCTCATTGGTGTTTTTCATATCCGAACCGCCAACTTTTACCGATACAATAGAAGGACTGATGCCAAAATGAAGCGCTATAGGGTCAATATTGCCGCGCATGGATTCGTAATTAAAATCCTCCACAACGCCTATCACCCTAAAAATACCGCCATTGGTTATCCGCTTGCCTATGGGATCCTTAAGGTTAAGCTTTTTTGCCATAGTTTGATTAATGATCAAAGCACCTGAGTCACCGGCCATTGCATAAGAGAAATTTCTTCCTGCAACAAGTTTGACGCCCAATGTTTTCAGGTAAGTATCGTCTATCTGCCAGAACTGCCCGCCAACACCGGCATCTAATTTCGTTCTGCCCTCATTGTAAAAGGTATTTCCGTTTCGTTTAGTGCCATTTACAGGTAAATAATCACTTATGGATGCGCTTTTTACTGACGAAAGCTTGGATAACTCATTTTTAAAGCTCTTTATGTGATCGCCCAGGGTGTTGGTTCCCTGTATCATTACCACCTGATCCTTATCAAATCCAACCTTTCTGTTAAGGATATATTGCATTTGATTATAGATCACAAATGTGCTGATGATGAGAATAATAGAAGTAGTGAACTGGAAAACAACCAGGCTATTCCTCAACACAGAGCTTTTACTTCCGGCACTAATGCTGCCCTTTAAAACCTGGACAGGCTTAAAGCCCGAAAGGTAAAATGCAGGGTATAAACCGGCAACTATTCCCACAATAAACGCAGAAATCACCATGGTTGGAATCAGCCACCATTCGCCCCATGGCATGGTCAATGACTTTGAGGCCAGTGTATTGAAATATGGAAGCAACAACCAGGCGAATATGATGCCCAAGCCGAAAGAGAAGAAACTATAAATTAATGATTCGGTTAGGAATTGACTGATTAAACTGCTGCGAAGCGAACCTACCACCTTTCTTAAGCCTACTTCTTTTGCTCGATTGGCTGATTTGGCAGTTGAAAGATTGATAAAGTTGATACAGGCTATGATCAGGATAAAGCCGGCCACCGCCCCGAACAGCCATATAAACCGTATATCTCCATGTGACATTTCATCCTCTATATCATATGAATACAAATTAATATCGCTAATAGGTTGCAGGTGCAAAGTGTATTTCGCAGCTTGTTTTTCTGCATCTTTAACCCCATCGTGCATCATGTTTGGAAGAAAGTAGTTTTTAACTATGTCGTTTGTTATCTTTTTTTCGAATTGTTTAATATTTGTTCCCACCCTCAATAAAATATAATCCGGATAATTATCTTGACCCCAATTGTTCTGCTCACCTTTCCCAAACTCCATGCCTTTGAGCGTAAGCAGGATATCATATTTATTAAGGTGAGAAGTTTTGGGGATGTCCTGCATTACACCGCCAATTTTATAAGGTTTACTTTTATCGTTATTGATATACATCACCTTTCCAACAGGATCTTGCCCCGGAAAATACTTATCCGCTTTACTTTTTGATATCACCATCGTTAACGGCTCTTTTAAAGCGTTTTCACGTTTGCCGTAAACCATCGGCAATTTTAGGATGTCGAGCATTTCCTGGTCAGCATAGGTAAAGCCTTCCTCATAGGTATTTTGTAATTTATCGGCGGACCTTAATTCATTACTTCCTGCACCCATTAGCGAGTTCGGCATTAACCGGCCTGATAGCTCAACTTCCGGAAAATCTGATTTTAAAACCTTTCCCATCGGTGCCGGAAAATCCGTTCCCTTTTCTATTTTCCCATTATCATTGAATGCGCCATAAACCCTGTAGATGCGGCCAGAATCCGGGTAGGAGCGATCAAAACTTGTTTCTTCCTTGATGTAAAGTGCAATTAACAAACAGGCCGCAATACCCATTGCAAATCCACCGATCTTAATAGCAGCATACAACTTTTGTTTGCGCAATTGCCTTATGGCGATCTTTAAATAGTTTCTTATCATGATGCTTTAAATACTAAACTCTAAATCCTAATTTATAAACCCTAAATACTAAACTCTAAATCCTAATTTCCAAACTCTATATAATAAACTCAAAATCCTATTTTCTAAATTCTAAAAGTCTAATGGGTTTGCGTTTTCACGCCAACCGCTAACTGAAAACTGCCCACTGTCTTCACTCTGTTTTCAAACTTTTTACAGGGTTAACCAAAGCAGCCTTAATAGCCTGGAAACCTACAGTTATAAACGCGACGGATAAAGCTGCTAATCCTGTTAATGCAAATACCCCTACGCTTATGTTTATCCGGTATGTGTAGGCTTGTAACCACTTGTTCATAAAATACCATGCAATTGGTGAAGCGATCAACAATGCTATGATCACCAGTTTTAAGAAATCTTTTGCCAATAAGCGGGTAATTGTTAATACAGGGGCGCCTAACACTTTGCGAATGCCAATCTCCTTTGACCGGTTCATGGCAGCCAAAGCTGCCAGCCCAAATAAGCCTATACATGCAAGGAAGATAGAAATACCTCCGGCCCATCCCACTATATTACTCCAGCGTTGTTCCGCTTTGTAGAAATTGTCCAGGTTCTCATCAACGAAACTATATTCGAAAGGGGCATCCGGGACAATTTTGTTCCATGTTTGCCGTAAATTGGCAAGTATTGGAGCAGCGTTGCCGGGCTTGATACGAATGAATAGTTTTTGAGGTACAGAACCAGCAAATTGGTTGAAAAGCTGGGGTTGTACGTTTTCTTTTAAAGGCTGAAAGTTAAAATTCTTTACAACGCCAATTACAACCGGGGCTTTTTTATCCGTATAACCTTTTATTCGTTGCCCTACAGCATTATTAAGTGTCCATCCAAAATCATTAACCATTGCTTCATTTATAATAACAGAATTGGTAGTATCATCAGCAATTGAGGGGTCAAAATTTCTGCCTGCGGCTAACTTCATCCCCAACACACTTATATAATCAGGGTCGATTGAATACTCATATATTGACTTGTGCGTACCCCGATACTTAAATCCATGCGTTTCATAATCTGTTCCGGCCCCAAACCCCGCTCCGGCTGATGTAATGCCCATTATATTTGTGTGGGTTAATAATGTTTGTTTCAAAAGCGGATAAACCTTCTTAATGTCCGTTTGAGAGACATCAACCATTATTACATTTTCCTTATTAAACCCCGGGTTTTTACCTGTCATGTATTTTGTTTGCTGCAATATAATTACTGTTGCAATGATGAGGCAGATTGATAATACAAACTGGAAAGTAACCAATGATTTTGTGAACAGGTTGGAACCACCTATGCGTAGTTTATTCTTTAATACTTCGATAGGTTTAAACCCGGATAATATTATAGCAGGATAGCTGCCTGACAGTAAACTTACCAATAACACCAATCCCATTAAAAGCCAGCTTATTTCCTGGTATAGGGAAAATGAAAACTGGAGATCTCTGCCGGCCAACTGGCTAAAATAAGGCAGCAATATATTAGCCAATAACAAACCCAATAGCGTGGAAATTGTGCTTAATAATAAAGCTTCGGAAAGAAATTGGAAAATGAGCTGTCTTCTTTGCGCACCTATCACTT